>CAZQMD010000178.1:0-10114 GCA_964594185.1 uncultured Afipia sp.
GGTCTCAAGGGCGACGAGGAGGTCACGGTTCGCGGCCTGCAAGGCGGTCTCAAGCCGCGCCAGACGCTGACTGCGGGAATCGTGTCGAACGGCGGTTCGCTTCAGCAGGTGCCGTTGCTGTGCCGCATCGATACCCTCGATGAGCTCGAATACTACCGGAACGGCGGTATTCTCCACTATGTGTTGCGCTCACTGGCCGCGTGACGCGGTCAAGTGTCCTGAAAACGCATCCGTGAACAGGCTCACCGCGACGTGACTAGCGACCATCCAGGGGGCGGCCTATCAATGGGCCGCCTTCTGAGTGATAGGGCATCATGCATCCGAGGGATTGACGGCATGTCTGATCTGCCAGGACCGAAAACGGCGACAGCCGGCGCGATCGTCTCGCGCCTGTCGTGGACGCTTGGTGTCTGTGCGATCTTCACCGTGGTGACGCCGGTCTGCGCCGATCCGCGCGCCGTGGTCGAACTGTTCACGTCGCAGGGCTGCTCGTCGTGTCCGCCGGCGGACAAGGTCCTCGGCGAACTCGCGCAGGACAAGTCCGTCATCGCGCTCAGCTTCCCGATCGACTACTGGGACTATCTCGGCTGGAAGGACACGCTTGCCGATTCGCGGTTCAGCGCGCGTCAGAAAGCCTACTCGCATATGCGCGGCAATCGCGGTGTCTACACGCCGCAAGCTGTCGTGAACGGCACCACAGATGTTCTCGGCAGTGACCGCGCCGGAATCGAGAATGCCGCGAACCGGACCCAAAATGTCGATGGCGTGATGTCGGTGCCGGTCACGATGAGCCAGGGCAGCGGCCAGATCAAAGTGTCGGTGGCGGAAGCCGGCGGCAAGAGCGGCGAGATCTGGATCTGTGCCGTGTCGAAGCAGGTTCCGATCACCATCTCGCGCGGCGAGAATCGCGGACAGCAGATCACGTATCACAACGTGGTGCGCAATGTGCTGAAGGTCGGCGACTGGAACGGCAAGGCCGGAAGCTGGACCGTGCCGATTGAAAACATCACACGCGATGGTGTCGATGCGGCGGCGGTCTACATTCAGGACGGCAATCGCGACAAGCCGGGTCCGATGCTGGGTGCCGCCTTTACCTCGCTGAACTGATTCGCAATTTCCCCATCGAATGATATCGCGGAGCCGCGCCGTGAGCGCGTGTGCTTTGTTCCGCGTGCGAGACGCATCCTCAAAAACAAAAAAGGCCAGCTTTCGCTGGCCCAAAGGATGGGGATCCTCCTGCGAAGAACTAGACCCGATCCTGACGACCCCGGGGGGCTGGGGGCTGAGGAATCCGGTGCCGAAAGGACCGGGTCAACGCAGTGGTCACTTGATCGCAGTCCACAAGGGCGGGGGATTGACCGAAATCGGGCGGCATTATGATTTGCCTAACGTCCGCGTGATGCTCCGCCTCTGCATCGATCCGGTGTTAAGCGATTGAAATCATGCTTGCAGGCGCCGCCGGACGGGGCGATCATGTCGGGTATGTGACAGGAGGCGCCGATGAGCTCAGTGTCGGGCGACATCGATCCAAGCGAGAGCCGGGGGCTGGAGCGCAGCACTGCGCCGCTTCCGCCCCAGAGCGTGACGTTCAACCGCGTCGAACTCAATCGTATTCTCAATCTGTACGGGCGCATGGTCGCCGCCGGCGAGTGGCGTGACTACGCCATCGATTTTCTGAAAGACCGCGCGGTGTTTTCGATTTTCCGCCGTGCGTCGGAAGTCCCGATCTACCGCATCGAGAAAGATCCGCGTCTCGCCCGCAAGCAGGGTGCATACAGCGTGGTCGGTGCCAGCGGGCAGATTTTGCGCCGTGGTCACGATCTCGATCGCGTGCTGCTGGTGATCGATCGAAAGCTTGCGCTGGTCTAGAGCATGATCCCGAAAAGTGGTCACAGGTTTTCGGATCGGATCATGCTCAAGAAATCGAGTCCTGCGGAAGGCTTGCGTCGCCTTCACCCAGCGCGCGCTGCATCATCACCGTGTCGAGCCAGCGGCCGAATTTGAATCCCACACTCGGATGCGTGCCGATCATGTCGAATCCGGTGCGGGTGTGCAGGTTGATTGAGGCGGCATTGGCGGAATCGCCGATCACCGCGATCATCTGGCGATAGCCACGAGTCTCGCAACCGGTGATCAGGTCCTGCATCAGCCGCGTTCCGATCCGCTGTCCATGCGCGGCGGGATCGAGATAGACCGAATTTTCGACAGTGAAGCGATAAGCCGGGCGCGGGCGGTAGGGTCCGGCATAGGCGTAGCCAACGACGACATCCTCCCTGACCGCCACCAGATAAGGAAAGCCGCCCTTGGCTAGCGCCTCGAAGCGCCGCGTCATCTCGGCAAGATCGGGCGGCTCGAGTTCAAACGTCGCGGTGCCATGGAGAACCGCGTCCCGGTAGATCGCGGTGATGGCGGGAAGGTCGGTGAGCGCAGCGGGCCGGATGTGAACCTGGGGCATGTCGGATCGCGGGGAATGGGGGCGGAGCGGAGATGCCCTGCAGTCCTATCAGCGAACTGGCGCAAAACAAAAGCCCCGGCTTTGAGCCGGGGCTTTCGCAAGTTCACCGATCAGCCACGATCAGATCTAGTCGCGCTGTCCAAGAAGCTGCAGCAGCAGCGTGAACAGGTTGATGAAGTTCAGGTAGAGCGAGAGAGCGCCGGTGATCGCGGCACGCTCGGCGACATCTCCACCCTGGCTCGCATAGCCATAGATGTAATCGTTCTTCAGGCGCTGGGTGTCCCAGGCGGTGAGGCCTGCGAAAATCAGCACGCCGACGACCGAGACCACGAACTGCAGCATCGAGCTTGCCAGGAACAGGTTCACCAGGCTTGCGAGAATGATGCCGAACAGGCCCATCATCAGGAACGAACCCATCCCGGTCAGGTCACGCTTGGTGGTGTAGCCATAAAGGCTCAGCGCACCGAACGAGGCTGCCGTGATGAAGAACACCCGGACGATCGAGGTGTGCGTGTACACTAGGAAGATCGACGACAGCGAGACGCCCATCAGCGCGGCGAATACCCAGAACATGAGCTGGGCGGTTGCAGGCTTCAGGCGGTTGATGCCGAACGAAATGGCGAACACCATCACCAGCGGCGCGAGGATGAATACCCACTTCAGCGGGCTCACGAACATCGCGACGCCGAATGACGTCAGATACTGTTTGCCGATCCGGCCGGCAGCAGCGGAAGCGTCGGGCGTCACGGCGCCCATGTACACGCCGAGTGCGGCAAGGCCGGTGATGGCCAGGCCGATCGCCATGTAGTTGTAGACCTTGAGCATGTACGAGCGCAGACCGGCATCGACGGTCGCGGCGTCAACGCGCCCGGCGGCCCGGCCGAAAGGTGACGTATAGTTGCGGTCCAAGTCCGACATCGTCGAAACCTCGTGGTTGACTGGCGATAGCGAAGGGTCTGCGCCGCCAGCTATAAGCTTTTCCCAGAAACCCGATTGTGAGGCCATCCCTTAATGGCTTCAAGCCGAATTCTGAACCCGCTCGGTATGTGGGAAACTAACACATTCGGCGCAACCTCGCCCGCGCGGCTGTTTGTCGCAAAACCCGCTATTCGCTGCTACAAATTGTCATAAGTTTCGCAGGACGGAAGCGGGTTTTTGGTTAAGCGCAAGTAATGTTCCGGCAAGCCCCAGCCCCACCGTGACAGCGAGCGCCGCCAGCACCACAAGGGCGGCGCTGCCGGCCTGCCAGACGAAGCTCAGGGTCATCAGCCGGGTCACGATCTGCCAGGCGGCAATCGATCCGGCGGCCACGCCGAAGACGGCTGTGGCCAGGCCGATCAGCAGATATTCCAGCGCGTAGGCACCAAGCAGCCGGGCGCGGGTCGCGCCGAGGGTTTTGAGGATCACGGCGTCATAAACCCGGTGCCGGTGACCGGCCGCAAGGGCGCCGCCCAGCACCAGGATCGCCGAGATCAGGGTCACCGAACTGGCGCCCCGGATCGCAAGCACAAGATTGGTCACGACCTTGCCGATCGAATCCAGCGCCTCGCGGACCCGCACGCTGGTCACCATCGGGAAGGTCGCGGCGACCTCCTTGATCAGCTTCGCGTCGGTTGCGGCGTCGGAACGCGCTTCCGAGAGCGTCGCGATATCGGTATGCGGTGCGCCCGCAAAAGCTGTCGGCGAATAGACCAGAACGAAATTGATGCCGAGGCTTTGCCAGTCCACGGTGCGCAGGTTGCTGATCTTCGCGGTGATGTCGCGGCCCAGCACATTCACGGTGATGTCATCGCCGACTTTCACGCCAAGTCCGTCGGCGATTTTCTTTTCCAGCGAGACCAGCGGCGGCCCGCTGTAATTGGCGTCCCACCAGGTACCTTCCACCACTTTCGAGCCGCGCGGGACTTCGCCGGTATAGGTCAGGCCGCGGTCGCTTTGCAGCACCCAAGCCGAGTCGTTCGATGGCTTGAGGTCTTCGGCCTTAATGCCTTTGGCCGCGACGATGCGTCCGCGCAGCATCGGCACGGTTTCCACATGCGCCGCCGGTGCGGCCTGTTTCAGAAATTCGCTGAAGCGTGGAGCTTCGGCCGCCGGAATATCGATGAAGTAGAACGACGGCGCGTGTTCGGGCAGTGCGGCCATGAATTGCCGCCGCAGATTGCCGTCGATCTGGGTAATGGTCACCAGCACGGCAAGGCCGAGGCCAAGCGACATCACGACCGAAGGCGTCAATGCGCCGGGGCGGTGGATGTTGGCAATGGCCAGCCGCAGCATGGTGAGCCGTGGCCGGGGCAGATTTCTTGCCGCAGCCATCAGCATCGCCGCGACAACGCGTAGCACCGCGAAGACAACGACCGATGACGCGACGAAGACGGCGGCCACCCGCTTGTCATAGGCAAGTCCGATAGCGACGGCGGCAAGCAATGCGATCACTGCGGCCATCAGGACAAGATAGCGGCGGCGTGGCCAGTGAAATTCGGAGGCGACCTCTTCGCGGAACAGGGCTGCGACTGGCACGTCATGGACGCGGCCGAGCGGCCATAGCCCGAAGGCGAGCGCAGTCAAAAGGCCATAGACGAACGACAGCACCAGTTCGCCGGCATGGAAGGTGGCTTCCACAGGCAGCGGCAGGATGCTTCCGAACAGGCCGACAATGATGAAGGGCAATGCCGCGCCGATGGCGAGACCGATCAGCGATCCCAGCGTGGCCAATGCCATCACCTGCGTCAGATAGATGGTGAAGACCTCGCGCCCGGTCGCGCCGATCGCCTTGAAGGTCGCGATCACGTCGCGCCGCTCATCGAGATGGCTCTTGATGGCGTTGGCGACGCCGACGCCGCCCACCAGTAGCGCTGCAAGCCCGACCAGTGTCAGGAATTGCGTGAAGCGCGTGATGCTGCGCTCCAGCTGCGGCGAAGCATTGCCGCGGGTGCGGACTTCCCAGCCGGCTTCCGGCAGCGCCTTCTGCGCGGCATCGACAACGGCCTGTGTGGCGCGGTCATTGACTGCTGCATCCGGCAACAGCACGCGATAGGTCCAGCGCACCAAAGTGCCCGGCTGCAAGAGACCCGTGGCGCGCAGCGCGTCTTCGCTTATCAGAAGGCGCGGTCCGAGACCGACGCCGCCGGCGAGCTTGTCCGGTTCGGCGACAACGGTGCTGCGAATGTCGAACGATGCGTTGCCGACGGTGATGCGGTCGCCGATCTTCAGGCCGAGGCGCGCAAGCAGGACAGCATCGGCGCCAGCGCCGAATGCGCCCTCACGCTGCACCAGCAGATCCGGAATCGGCATCTTCGGTTCAAGCGACAACTCGCCGAGCATCGGATAATTGCCATCGACCGACTTCAGATCGACCAGCGCGAACTCGCCGCTTTGCGCACGCGCCATGCCGCGCATGATCGCGGTGGCCGAGACCTTGCCGTTTGCATCGAGAAAGGTGCGCTCTTCCGTCGTCGCTTCGCGCTGGATCAGTGCAAAAGATGCATCGCCACCGAGCAGCGTGCGCCCCTGGCTGTCCAGTCCTGCACTGAGGCTTCCCGCCACCGAACCGACGCCTGCGATCGCCATCACGCCGAGCGCGATACAGGCGATAAAAACGTAGAAGCCGCGAAGGCCGCTGCGCAGTTCACGCAAGGCGTAACGGACCGCAAGCGCGAGTGTGCCGCGGCGTGACGTATCGGTGATGTCATTCATCGGGAGGCTGTCTCGATCCAGTGCCGGTCAGTCGCGGGACCATCGATGCGTCCCGAGCGCAGCCGCACCACGCGGTCGCAGCGTTGCGCCAGCGACGCGTCGTGCGTCACCAGCACGAGGGTCATGCCGCGTTCCAGATGCTTTGCGAACAACAGATCGACAATCTGCTTGCCGGTGGATTCGTCGAGATTGCCGGTCGGCTCGTCAGCGACAAGAATTGCAGGATCGGGCGCCATGGCGCGCGCGAGCGCGACGCGCTGCTGTTCGCCGCCGGAGAGCTGCGAAGGATAATGGTGCAGCCGTTCGCCAAGACCGACACCTTGAAGCTCTTTTGCTGCGCGGGCATTTGCGTCGGCGCGGCCTGCGAGTTCGAGTGGGACCGCGACATTCTCCAGCGCCGTCATGGTCGGGATCAGATGAAATGACTGGAACACGATGCCGACATGGCGGCCACGGAAACGTGCGAGTCCATCCTCATCAAGGGCATTGAACGCAACGCCGTTGACCACCACCTCTCCGCTGTCAGGACGTTCAAGCCCCGCCATCACCATCAGCAGCGTGGACTTGCCCGAACCTGACGGCCCGATCAGGCCGACCGCTTCACCGGGCGCGACGCGCAGATCGACATCCTTCAGGATGTGAACGCGCGCAGCGCCTGAGCCCAGCGAGAGATTGACGTTCGAGATGGAAATGGTGTCCGGTTCGAGACCGGCGCGCTTCGAGGGTGCAATGAGACTGTCCATGGGTCTTTCATATGGGGGCTTCGGCCGCGCGGTCGAGAGGCTTTTGAAGGCGTTCTTCGTCGCAGCAGCGGGGGCAATGATGGCGATGTCGGGGCCGACATGGGCTCCGGCTTGGGCTCAAACCGCAAATGTCGCAGATGTGAAGCCGATCAAGCTTGCTGTTCTGGGTGATTCCCTCACCGCCGGCTACGGCCTGCCGGCCCCGGCGGCGTTTCCTGTCCGTCTGCAGAAGGCGCTCGCAGACAAAGGGATCGCCACCGAGATTCACAATGCCGGCGTGTCGGGCGACACCACGACAGGCGGCCTTGCCCGGCTCGATTGGTCGATTCCGCCGGGCACTGAAGCGGTCATTGTCGAGCTTGGCGCCAACGATGCGCTGCGCGGCGTCGATCCGAAAGTTGCGCGCGGCGCGCTCGACGACATTCTTACCAAGCTGAAGGCGCGCAATATCGCTGTTTTATTGTGCGGCATGTATGCGCCGCCGAATTACGGCGCGGACTACACGGCGAAGTTCAACAGCATTTATCCGGAGCTTGCAGAAAAGCACAAAGTGCCGCTGTATCCGTTCTTTCTTGACGGAGTGGCTACCGTGGCGAAGCTGACCCAGCCCGACGGATTGCATCCGACGGCGGAAGGTGTCGATGTCGTGGTGACGCGGATTTTGCCCACGGTAGAGGCGTTTCTGAAAGATCGTGCGTCGCAATTGAGCAAGCCCTGACGGGGTTAACCACCGCTCACGCGATTGCCGCTTCGCACTGTCATCTTGCTGCGCTAAAAAAGAAGTCAGGTGATTCGTGATCCTCTTTTGCATCGAGGAGCTTCGTGATGCCTCGCTTGTTCACCGGGCTGGAAATTCCCCCGGACATCGGCCAGACGCTCTCGAACTTGCGGGGCGGATTGCCCGGAGCGCGCTGGATCGATCCCGAAAATTATCACGTCACATTGCGCTTCATCGGCGATATCGACGGCCCAGCCGCCAACGAGATCGCGTCGACGCTGGAGCGGATCAACCGCAAGCCGTTTGAGGTGGCGCTCCAGGGCCTTTCCAGCTTCGGCGGCAAGAAGCCGCGCGCCGTCGTGGCATCGGTTGTACCAAGCCGTCCGCTGATGGAGTTGCAGGCGGAACTCGAACGCCTGATGCAGCGGTTCGGCTTTGACCCCGAGGGGCGCAAGTTCATTCCCCACGTGACGCTGGCGCGGCTGCGCGACGCCTCAAATCAGGATGTGGCGGACTATTTGTCGGTGCGGGGCTATTTCCCGACCCGCAGCTTCATGGCCTCCCGCTTCGTGCTGTTCTCGTCACGGGCCTCGGTGGGTGGCGGACCTTATGTGGTCGAAGACGCCTATGCGCTGAGCGCATAGAAAGTCATTCATCACCTTTGTAGTCTTGCATTTTCCGCGTCGTTCTGGCGGGTAGCGGGCCATGAATGCTCCCACCCCCGCCTCGTTCCGTCGGCACTATCAGGCGCTCGTTGCCGCGGGCACCATTGAGGCCGATCCGGCGCAGGCCCAGGCTGTCGAGGCCTTCTCGGCGCTGGAAGAACGGCTCGCCGGATACCGGCCTGGCCGCGGCGGGCTGCTGCAGCGCCTGTTCGCCGACAAGGATGCGCCGCCGCTGCGCGGTCTCTACATTCATGGCGAGGTCGGGCGCGGCAAGACCATGCTGATGGATCTGTTCTTCAACAGCAGTCCCGTCGCCCACAAGCGCCGCGCGCATTTCCACGAATTCATGGCCGACGTGCACGAGCGGATTCACGGCTTCCGCCAGAAGATCGCGCGTCATGAAATCGCCGACACCGATCCGGTGAAATTGACCGCGGCCTCGATTTTCGAAGAAGCGTGGCTGCTGTGCTTCGACGAATTCCATGTCACCGATATTGCCGACGCCATGATTCTCGGACGTCTGTTTGGCCGCCTGTTCGAACTGGGAACGGTGGTGGTGGCGACGTCCAACGTCGCACCCGATGATCTCTACAAAGGCGGCCTCAACCGCGCGCTGTTCCTGCCGTTCATCGGTCAGCTCAAGGAGCGGATGGATGTGCTGCGGCTGGATGCCCGCACCGATTTCCGGATGGAGAAGCTCGCCGGCATCAAGATGTGGCTTGTCCCGGCGGATGCGACGGCCGATGCCGCGCTGGACAAGGCCTGGATCAAACTGACGGGCGGCGCCGAAGATCGCCCGCGCGACATTACGGTCAAGGGGCGCACGCTGCACGTCCCGCATTCCGCGCATGGCGTTGCACGATTTACATTTGCGGATTTGTGCGAAAAGCCGCTCGGCGCGTCGGATTATCTGCGGCTGGCGCACGATTATCACACGCTGATCATCGACCGGATACCGGCGATGGACTACGCCCAGCGCAACTACGCCAAGCGATTTATCACCCTGATCGACACGCTTTACGACAATGCCGTGAAGCTGATGGCGTCGGCAGTAACCGATCCGTTATCGCTTTACAGCGCCAATGAGGGCGTCGAAGCCAACGAATTCAAGCGGACTTCATCTCGGCTGGTCGAGATGGGTTCGGAATCGTACCTGGCGCTGCCTCATGGCCGCAGCGACTCCTCCGCCAGCGGTTCGACCACCGGTCTGGTCGAGACCTGAGAAGGTTCGCTTTATGTTTCGGCTCCGGACCTGTCGAAAGCCCAACACGCAAGCAGCGGCGATGCCTGCGCCTTGGGCGGTGCCGCGCGATTGCGCGAACGGCGACTTGAACGCTTGCCGCGAAAGGTCTAACCAGCCGTCCAGAGTTTTCCCATCCTCTCCGTCGACATCCAAAGGACAGATTTCCCATGGCGCGTGACAAGATTGCTTTGATTGGTTCAGGTCAGATTGGCGGCACACTGGCGCACCTGGTCGGCCTGAAAGAGTTGGGTGACGTGGTGATGTTCGACATCGCCGAAGGCACCCCGCAGGGCAAGTCGCTCGACATCGCGCAGTCTTCGCCGGTCGATGGCTTCGATGCCAAGTTCACCGGCGCCAATTCCTACGAAGCAATCGAAGGCGCCAGCGTGGTGATCGTCACCGCCGGCGTGCCGCGCAAGCCGGGCATGAGCCGCGATGATCTTCTCAGCATCAATCTCAAGGTCATGGAGCAGGTCGGCGCGGGCATCAAGAAGTACGCCCCCGATGCGTTCGTGATCTGCATCACCAATCCTCTGGATGCCATGGTCTGGGCGCTGCAGAAGGCCTGCGGCCTGCCGCACAAGAAGGTCGTCGGCA
>CAZQMD010000179.1:0-10113 GCA_964594185.1 uncultured Afipia sp.
CGCGAGCTTTCCGCCTGACCGGCGCGCGCTGACCGAGACGGGTCTGCAGGCCGCCGCCGAGCAGGGACGCGCAATCGATGGCGTGAGCTATCTGCAGGCAGTCGATCGGCGCGAGGCGCTCGGGCGGCACTTGAGCCAATTCCATCAGAAATGGGATTTGCTTATCACGCCGACGACGGCGTATCCGGCCTCGGCCATCAATGCTTCGCAGGCCGATCTGGCGGAACGGCCGATACGTTCACCCTTCACGTATCCGTTCAACCTGACGCAGCAGCCCGCGGCGTCGATCCCGGCAGGATTGACGAAATCCGGATTGCCCGTCGGGTTGCAGATTATCGGCGCGAAGTTCGCGGACGAAACCGTGCTGCGCGCTGCGCGGGCGTTTGAAATCTCCCGTCCATTCGCCACACCGAGAGATCCATCGTGAGCGCGAAGCCCGATACGATCGAGCTCGATCTCCCGCGTTTGACAGCAGGATACAGAAACAGTGCGTTTACGCCGTCCATTGTGATCGGGGCGATCTTCGACAGGATCGCCGCGCGCGGAGACGATGGCGTCTGGATCAGTCTTGTTGGTCGTGATGCAGCTCTCGCTCGGGCAAGATTTCTTGAAGGTCTGCCGGCGGCTGAGCGCGCCGGCCTGCCGCTATGGGGTGTACCGTTCAGCGTGAAAGACTGCATCGATGTTGTCGGCCAGCCGACCACATCTGCATGCCCTGATTATTCCTATGTGGCTGGCGAGAGCAGTCCGTCGGTCGAGCGGCTGCTGGCTGCGGGCGCTATCCTCGTCGGCAAGACCAATATGGATCAGTTCGCCACCGGTGTTGTGGGCGTGCGATCGCCTTACGGTGTTGCGCGCAACGCTTTCAACCCGGAATACATTCCCGGTGGCTCAAGTTCAGGTGCAGCCGTATCGGTCGCGGCAGGCCTTGTCAGCCTTGCGTTGGGCACGGACACCGGCGGTTCTGGTCGAGTACCGGCCGCCTTTAATAATGTCGTCGGTCTGAAGCCGACGCGCGGATTAATCAGCCGGATCGGAACAGTCTCGGCCTGCCGTTCGATCGAGACGATCTCGGTCTTCGCGTTGACGGTGCATGATGCCCAAGTGGCCTTCGATGTCATCCGTGACTACGACAGGCGAGATCCGTTCTCGCGGGATGTGCCGTTGGCTCCACTCAGCAAGCCGACGGGCCAGTTCAGGTTCGGCGTGCCGGAGCGACTGGATTTCTTCGGGGATGTGGAAGCAGGAAAGCTATTCGATCGTGCGGTCCGCCGTCTCGAAGCCCTCGGAGGTGTCAGCGTAAATATCGACTTCGCGTCGTTTCTCGAAATCAACGACATGCTGTTCCGAGGTCCGTGGCTTGCGGAACGTTACGGAGCACTCAAGGAATTTCTTGACGGGCACGGCACCTCGGTGCTGCCGGTCACGCGCGATATTCTTCTCGGTGGCGCTCGGATAACAGGTACGGATGTTTTCGCGGGGCAACAGCGGCTCAATCTTCTCAAGCGTGAGATTGATGACCTGTGGCACGACATCGATGTTCTGGTCGTTCCGACGACGGGCACCATTTACAAGATCGCGGAACTTGAAGCGGATCCGGTCACGCTCAATACGCGGATCGGAACTTATACGACATTTGTGAATCTTGCCGATATGTCCGCTGTTGCCGTTCCAAGCGGCTTTTTGCCGAACGGCTTGCCGCAGGGCGTGACGCTGATCGGGCCTGCTTTTGCCGACAATAACGTCGCGCGGCTTGCCGACAGATTTCATCGCAGCGGCGATCTTCCTCTTGGCGCGCGGACTGTCAGGCATCTTGAAAAATCTCAGAATCCAGAAGCACGAACGGAGTTGGTGACGTGAAGAACGGCTACAAAGTGAATCGTTGGACGGCCCGATTTGTAAGGCCAATGACGCTGGTGCTGGCTGCGTTGGCCGGCATGTTCTCGACTTCTGTTCAGGCGCAGGACATTACGATCGGTGAAGGCCTCGCTGTGAGTTGGGGGCAATTTTTCGTTGCCGATCAGTCCAAGGGCTGGGAGAAGCAGGGCCTTGCTCCCAAGGTCACGACGTTTCCTAGCGGGCGGCTGGTGCTGGATGCACTGGTTGGTGGCGGTGTGGTGATCGGAACTGCCGCCGAAACGCCGGTTCTGTTTGCGAATCTTAACGGTCTGCCGGTGCGCGTGATCGGAACGCTGAACCGGCAAGAATCCTTCGATCTCGTCGCCATCAAGGACATCAAGACGATCAAGGATATCAAAGGCCGGAAGATCGGCTATTCGCAGGGCACCAACGCACACTATTACTTGTCGAAGCTGCTGAAAGAGGCGAATCTGACGTTTGCGGATATCACCGCTGTGAGCCTCAATCCCGGTGACTTCGTCGGCAGCCTGTCGAGCGGAGCGATCGACGGTTTCATCTGGACGGAGCCGCATATTTCGCTGGCGATCAAGCAAGGCGGCGGCAAGTTTCACGCAATCCGCTCACCCGGCCTCTATATCGGATATTCAACCATCATCACGTTGCAATCAACCATCGACAACAAGCCGGAGCTTCTTGTGAAGGCCCTCAAGGCATTGATTGAGGCTGACGAGATCATCAAGAAAGATCCCAATGCCGCCGCAGGTCTGATCGCCGAGCGGATCAAGGTCGATCCGGAGATCGTGCGGAATTTTCTGCCGCGCACCGACTTCGATTTGAAAAGCGGAAAAAAGGAGCTGGTTGCCGAGTTTGAAGCCCAAGCGAAGTGGGCGATCGACAACAAGCTGGTCCGCCCTGATATCAAGGTTCCTGATTTCAACAACGTCGTGGTCACCAGTCTGCTCGATCAGGCACGGAAGAAATAGCCGAGCACAGGCCGGAGTCATTGCATGAACGTAAGAGTCGATATTCCTGCTGCAGTCACGTCTCCCTCACTGATTGCATGCAACGGCCTTGGTCATGTTTATGAGTCCGGCCGCGGCCGGACGGTCGCGCTCGGAGATGTATCGCTCACCATTGCACGCGGCGAATTCGTCTGCGTTCTTGGTCCAAGCGGATGTGGCAAGACCACGCTGTTGAACATTCTTGCTGGATTTGTCGCGCCGTCTTGCGGTGAAGTTTTTATCAATGATCGCCGGATCGCCGGGCCTAGTCCGGAAAGAGGAGTCGTTTTTCAGGATTATTCGCTGTTTCCGTGGCTAACGGCGCAAGGAAACGTCGAGTTCGGACTGCGTATGGAGGGGCGTCCGGCCTCGGAACGCCGGAAGGTAGCCGATGAATTGCTGAGTCAGGTTGGTCTACCTGACTCGGGTGCGAAATATCCGTTCGAGTTATCCGGTGGAATGAAGCAGCGCGTAGCGATTGCGCGGGCGCTTGCGACCAATCCTGCGCTCCTGCTCATGGATGAGCCCTTTGCCGCGCTCGATGCCATGACCCGAAATGCGCTGCAATCGAAGCTGATCGATATTCAGAAGCAGGGTTCGCAGACGATTCTGTTCGTCACCCACAATATCGCTGAAGCCCTTGTCCTAGGCAGCAGGCTTATCGTGATGTCGGCGAATCCCGGTCGCATTGTGGAAGACATTCCGATTGAGCTGGAACGTCCGCGGCGCCGAACGTCGCCGGCCTTCAATGCACTTTACGACCGGGTGGCGCGTGCCATTGGTCTCGATACGGCGGAGTAAGCGATGGCGTTTCGCTTTGATCGGCAGGCCGCAGCCGGAGTAATCGGCACTCTGGCATTTTTCAGCGCCTGGGAGGCATTGAGCCGGAGCGGGTTTGTCAATGACATCATGCTGCCAGCGCCGACCACCATCATACAATCGGGCTGGGGGCTCCTGACGACTGGCGAATTGCAACGGCATCTTGCGGCCAGCCTGTTCCGCTCTATCCTGGGATTTGTCAGCGGTTCGGTTTTGGCGATACTGCTCGGCGTCGCGATGGCGCAATTGCCGTGGCTGCACGCAACAATCAATCCCTTGGTGCAGATGTTTCGCGCAATTCCCGCACTGGCGTTCGTGCCACTGGCGATTTTCTGGTTCGGGATTGGAGAACTGTCCAAGATTTTCCTGATCGCATGGGGCGTGTTCTTTCCCGTTTGGGTGAACACTTATCTTGGAGTGCGCGATACCAATCCGCTGCTCGGGCGCGCGGCGGCCAGCCTCGGCGCGAGCGGATGGCGGAATTTCGCATTTGTTGTCATTCCCGGCGCACTTCCGTTCATCATCGCAGGTTTGCGCGTGAGCCTGTCCGTTGCCCTGGTTCTGCTCGTGGCATCGGAGCTGGCGGGCGCAGCATTCGGCGTCGGCTATCTCATTCAAATGTCGCAGCAGGTCTTCCGCGTCGATTACATGTTCGTCGGTCTCATCGTTCTGGGAGTGATGGGCGTCGTTGCGGATTTTGCCTTCGAAGGCACAATTCGTCGCTTGCTTCCCTGGTATGGAGCCGAAAAGGCCTCTCAGGCCCGTGTCGGAGAAAGGGAGCGGAGAGCCGGGCAGGCGGGATAGCGGAAAGCAATTTATTGCGAGCCTCCGGTGGGAATCGCGGACTACAAGATTGCCGGAAGCTTTGAGGGAACTGAAATGCAGCCAATCGCGATTGAACTGGTCGATAATCAAACCGTTCTCGCCGTCACTTGGCAAAATGGTGACATTAGCCGCCTTGAGGCGGCCGTGTTGCGCCGCGCGAGCAGGGCGGCCAGTGAAATCCGCCGTCAGGCTGACGGACTGGAACTCGATCTTCAATCCGATCTGCGCGTTGATGCCGCCGAGCCGATAGGGAGCTACGCGCTTCGGCTGTTTTTTTCCGACGGGCACGATCGCGGGATTTATCCCTGGACTTATCTGCGCGAGTTGTCGCCAGCGCAGGCGGCGTGAAGGAACGAAGATGGACGAGATCAAGAACAGTCTGTCCGAAGTCGAATGCGACGTGCTGGTGATCGGCGGCGGAACTGCCGGTCCGATGGCCGCCTACAAGGCGAAGCGGCGCAATCCTAAGGCGCGCGTGATCCTTCTTGAGAAGGCCAACGTCAAGCGATCGGGCGCCATTGCCATGGGCATGGACGGATTGAACAATGCGGTTGTGCCGGGATATGCGACGCCGGAGCAATATACCAAGGAAATCACAATCGCGAATGACGGCATCTGCGATCAGGCTGCCATCTACAAATACGCTTCGCGTTGCTTCGACATTATTCAAGAGCTGGACAGCTTCGGGATCAAGTTTCAGAAGAACGAAAACGGCGACTTCGACGTCAAGAAAGTGCACCATCTCGGCTCGTATGTGTTGCCGATGCCGAACGGAGATACCGTCAAGAAAGCCCTCTATCGCCAGCTTCGGCGGGAGCAGGTGCTGATCTCCAATCGCTATATGGCGACGCGGTTGCTCACAGCGAAAGACGGGCGCATTTCAGGCGCGATTGCCGTCAATACCCGCTCTGCCGAATTTCTTGTGTTGAGGGCAAAGGCCGTGATTCTCTGCACGGGAGCGGCCGGGCGTTTGGGTCTGCCGCAGTCCGGCTATCTCTGGGGCACCTATGAGAACGCGACGAATTCCGGCGACGGATATGCCATGGCCTATCACGCCGGCGCAGGCCTCGCCAATATCGAGTGCTACCAGATCAACCCGCTAATCAAAGACTACAACGGTCCGGCCTGTGCTTATGTTGCGGGTCCGTTCGGAGCCTATACGGCCAATAGCGAAGGCAATCGCTTCATCGAGTGCGACTACTGGTCGGGTCAGATGATGCAGGAGTTCTACAACGAGCTGCAGTCGGGCAAAGGGCCTGTGTTCTTAAAGCTCAATCACTTGCACAGCGATACGGTGGGGCAGATCGAGGCTGTGCTGCACAAGGTCGAGCGGCCTTCGCGTGGACGGTTTCACGAGAACCGCGGAACGGACTATCGCGAGCGCATGATCGAAATGCACATCTCCGAGATCGGATTGTGTTCCGGTCACAGCGCGTCCGGCGTATTTGTCGATGAGTTCGCACGAACCACGGTCACTGGCCTTTATTCGGCGGGTGACATGGCAAGCGTGCCGCATAATTACATGCTCGGTGCGTTCACCAACGGCGCGGTTGCGGGTGAGCATGCGATTGACTTTGCGGCGGATGTCGATCTGCCCGACTATGAGCGTGATGATGTTGTTCGGGAGCAGGCGCGCGTTCTGGCCCCGACACAGCGGGACGATGGCATTCCGCCGAACCAACTTGAGTACAAGGCGCGGCGCCTCGTGAACGATTATCTGCAGCCGCCGAAGGTAACAGCGAAGATGCAGATCGGTCAGACACGGCTCGCCGAGGTGCGGGACGATCTCGAGAACAGAATGGTCGTGCGCGATGCTCACGAATTGATGCGTGCGCTGGAAGTGTCGTCCATTCTGGATTGCGCGGATATGGCTGCATTTGCTTCGCTGTTTCGCACCGAAAGCCGCTGGGGTCTTTATCACCACCGGGTGGATTATCCAGATAAGAACGACGACGAATGGTTCTGCCACAGCATTCTTAGCAAGCAGGGAGGCCGCATGACGGCCGAGAAGCGTGCCGTCGCGCCATATATCGTGCCGATCGAGGAAGCCGAGCGGTCCGCATACGATCGTCAGCGCATTCTTCAGCACGCTTGATACGGAGTTTTCATGCCTCTTGCCCTCGCACCAACAACCGTGCCGGTTGTCGTGGACGATGCCAAATGCATCGCCGACAAGGGCTGCACCGTCTGTGTCGATGTTTGTCCGCTCGATGTGCTGCGCATCAGCGATCTGACGGGAAAAGCCTATATGAAATACGATGAATGCTGGTACTGCATGCCGTGCGAGACTGACTGCCCGACAGGCGCGGTAACAGTCAACATTCCATACCTGCTTCGCTGATATGTCGGCATTCGAACCATTCGAATCGTTCGGTGATATCGAGGATATTGCCAGGGGGTTCTCGAGCGCGGATGCGTCCGTCCGTCGGCTTGCTGTGATCGAGATCGCCGAAACCGCAAGTCCGGAAGCGGTGGGTTATCTGGCGTCGGCCGTGGCGGACGTGGAATCCGATGTCAGATTTCAGGCCGTTCGTGCGCTAGGAGAGTTCGACGGGCCGATTGTCGCCCATGCCTTGGTGAAGGGCGTTGTCGATATCGATCCTTCTGTTGCAGGTGCCGCGGCTGACAGCCTCGCGGAGATCCGCGACCCAGAAGCTGGCGAAGCCTTGCTGCCTCTGGTGTCGCATGACTCGGCGTTCGTGCGTGCGGCCATTTTCCGGTCGCTTAAAGCTCTCCGGATCCCGGGTGCATTAGGACCGGCGGTGACGGCGCTCGGCGATGCTGATCAAGCTGTGCGCGTGCAGGCCGTTGGCGTGATTGGCTATCTGAAACTGGCGGAAACGTTACCCTCGCTGATTCATGCTGCGCGTGACGAGAATGCGGAGGTCCGTCTGGCCGCAGTCAATGCGCTGGCTTTCGCGAGAAGCGGAGTTGCGGCGCAGGCGGCTGTGGATGCACTCGGCGATAGTGAATGGCAGGTGCGCGCGGCAGCAGCTGAGAGCACCGCGCGGATTGGGCAGGCGTCTTCATCGCCATCGTTGCGTACCGCTCTGCGTGACGCCTATTGGCAGGTTCGCCAGAAGGCATTGCAGTCGCTCGGTAAATTGAAAGCGCGCGATGCCGTGCCTGATATCGTTGCTGTCCTTGACGATGAATTGCCCTCGCTGCGCAAGGAAGCGGCCGCTGCGTTGGGCGACATCGCCGACGCCCGCGCGCAAGAGCCGCTCACTGCAAGAGTGAACGATCCCGACCCGGATGTACGCAAGACAATTATCTGGGCGCTCGGGCAGCTGAAGGGGGCGTAGCCGGCGCCGTCATTCCTTGAAGAGAATTTGCTCAAGAAGGTCGATGCGCTCAATCCTGATGATGCCTGCCTCGATCGACATGATCCGCTTGGCCTGGAATCGCTTGAGCATCATGGTGACCCACTGCCGAGTGGAACCAACCATCGCCGCGATCTGGTCGTGCGTCACCTTGCGGTTGATGATAATCGCGCTGCCGGCGGGCGATCCATAGAGCTCCGACAGGTTCAGCAGATACTGCGCCAGACGTTCGATAACGGAGCGAGTGCCAAGCATCTGCGCCATAGACGAATAGCATTTACCCTTGGCGACGAGGCCGTCGATCAATGCCATCGCAAAGTTCGGCATCTGCGTGAGGAGCTTCTGAAGCACGGCACTCGGCAACAACAGGATTTCGCAATCATCGATAGCGACACCTGACCACATATGGGCGCCGCCGCCGGATATTTCCGGCCCGCCGATAAAATGCCCCGGCGTCCAGTAGGCCAGTGTGATTTCACGCCCGGAGGGAGCGGTATAGTAAACCCGAACCTGTCCGCGCTCGATGATGAAAATGCCGTCGTGCTGTTCGCCCTGAGTGAAGACAGTTTCGCCTTGCCGTATGGGGATACGGCGGCCGAGTTCGCGAATGCGCATCCTTTCGTCGCTTGTCAGCCGATTCAGGAAATGAGCTCCGATATTCAGCTCATCGATCGTTTCGCTCATGAAAAGAGCGGATGTGTCCCCGGCTTGCGGAAGAGAAGGTGAGACGTTGGCGTTGTCAGAATGAAGGGAGAGCTTACGAAGCGGCCGCGTCATGCTAGCAGCTAATTCATGATGCTGCCCTTGCTGCGGCCAGTCGGCGCGTAGCGCGACCTCGGGTGTTCCAAGGTAGGTCACTGTCTCTGCATTCTGGATCGCTTTGAGCGTTGTCATGACTTGTTCATTCGCAATGTGCGACGCAACAGATCCCGAGCTAATGGTGTTACGAAAGCAAAGTCCACTCTTTTGATTCATTTTAATTGTGGTTGAAAAGGTTGATGCGTGAAAGTCAGCAACGCTGGAATGATTGAACTGTACGAGAAAGACGTAGGGTAGAAAATTCTCAATGCATTTTGGCCAAGAGCGCATTCCGACGTCGTTCGGCGTTGTCTTATGTGTTCCGCAAGTAATTGCTTCTGCCCGCCGTAGGAATGATCCAGGATTTGATGGACATTCATTGTTCGTCTGCTGCGTGCAGATGAACTACACGCAAGGGCAGGCAAATGAATCGTTTCTTGGCAGGCGTTGTTGTTGCGACGATCGTTGGATCGGTTGGATCGGCGAACGCGGAGACCATCCGTGTCGCGGTGGGAACGCAAGATACGACGATCAATTGTGCGACCGGCGGATTGCTCATTCGCGAGCTGAAGCTTCTTGAAAAGCACTTGCCGCGTGACGGAAAGTACAAGGATGTCACCTACGACATCCAGTGGAAGAACTTCACCAGCGGTGCGCCGCTTACCAACGAGATGGTTGCAGGCAAGCTCGATTTCGGGGCGATGGCTGACTTCCCCGGCTCACTGAATGGTGTGGCGTTTCAAAAAGCGGGTCGCCGCAGTCTCTTCATTTCAACCCTTTCGGGAAGCACGAAGGGCAGCGGGAACGGGATCGTCGTCCCGGTGAATTCGCCGGTTCAGTCCATCGCCGAATTGAAAGGCAAGACGATCTCGGTTCCGTTTGCGTCAACCTCCCACGGAATGTTGCTGAGGGCGATCAAGGCGCAGGGCTGGAATCCTGAGACTGACGTCAACATCATTACGCAAGCGCCGGAGGTTGCCGGACCCGCACTTCAGGCGAACAAGATTGAAGCGCACGCTGACTTCGTGCCCTTTGCAGAGCTGTTTCCGTGGCGTGGTTTTGCCCGGAAGATATTCGACGGATCGCAGGCCAATGCTCCGACCTTTCATGGCGGCTTGGTCGATGCCGAATATGCTGAGAAGTATCCCGAAATCGTGGTGGCTTATCTTCGCGCCGCTATCGAGGCCGACAGTTTGATTGCAGCCGAGCCGGAGAAATATAGCGAACTGATTTCTCAGGTGACCGGGATCGAGCCCGAAGTAAATTATCTGTTCCATGGTCCGCTGGGTCTTCAGACACGCGATGTCACCTGGAAGCCTGAGTATCGTCAGGCGGTCCAAACCTCGATTGAGACTCTCAAATTCCTCAAGCGGGCAGACAGCGATCTCGATATTAGTCAGTTCGTGACCGATAAATTCATCCGCACGGCATTGACACAGGCCGGACGGGACTACGATGCCGAACTGAAGAATTATGCCCAACTTCCT
>CAZQMD010000180.1:0-9970 GCA_964594185.1 uncultured Afipia sp.
AGACGTGGATGCCCGGGACAAGCCCGGGCATGACAAAAACATTGGGAACTTCTCATGCTCAATTTCAAAAATTTCTTCCGCGCCCCGGAAGCCAAGGCTTCGCGCACATCGCAGGTACTCGCATTCGAGAGCGGCGGACGCGCGCGGTGGACGCCGCGCGATTATGCGGCGCTGGCGCGTGAGGGCTATCTCGCCAATGCTATCGTGCATCGCGCGGTGCGGCTGATTGCGGAGAACGCCGCGTCGTGTGGATTTCTCCTGTATGAAGGCGCGCAGGAGCGCGAGGCGCATCCGCTCTTGCAGCTTCTCACACGGCCGAATGCGCGGCAGGATGGCGCGAGCTTCTTCGAGGCTCTGTATGCGCATATGCTGCTTGCGGGCAATGCCTATGTCGAAGCGGTCGCGCTTGGCGACGAGGTGCGCGAACTCTACGCGCTGCGGCCGGACCGCATGAAGGTGGTGCCGGGTCATGACGGCTGGGCCGAGGCTTACGAATACAGCGTCGCGGGCCGCAGCGTTCGGTTCGATCAGCTTAGCTCAAGTGTCCCGCCGATCCTGCATCTGACCTTCTTTCATCCGCTCGACGATCATTATGGGTTGGCACCTGTTGAGGCCGCAGCGGTTGCTGTCGATACGCACAATGCCAGTTCGCAATGGAACAAGGCGCTGCTCGACAACGCGGCACGGCCCTCCGGGGCGCTGGTCTATTCCGGGCCGGAGGGCGCGGTGCTCTCCGACCAGCAGTTCGACCGGCTCAAGCGCGAACTCACCGACACCTATCAGGGCGCGGTGAATGCGGGGCGTCCGCTGCTGCTGGAAGGCGGGTTGGACTGGAAGGCGATGTCGCTGACGCCGAAGGACATGGACTTTCTAGATGCGAAGAATTCCGCTGCGCGCGAGATCGCGCTGGCCTTCGGCGTGCCACCGATGCTGCTCGGCATTCCCGGCGACAACACTTACGCGAATTTCCAGGAGGCCAACCGCGTGTTCTGGCGGCAGACGATTTTGCCGTTGGCGTCGCGCGTCGGCGCATCCATCGCGCACTGGCTGTCGCCGCAGTTCGGCGAGAGCCTTCGCATCGTGGTCGATACCGATCGCATCGACGCGCTGGCGTCAGATCGTGCGGCGCTGTGGGATCGCATCGCCAATGCGCCGTTCCTGACGCTGAACGAGAAGCGCGAGGCAACCGGTTACGCGCCCGTCGAGGACGGGAACCGGCTGGCCTAGTTCGGTATTGGGAACACGAAACATCCATTGTGGAATCGCGTACGGGTCATTATCTTCGTCTCATCGTCAACAACGAAAGGAGGTGGTCCAGTGTCTCATTCCAAGCGCTGTCACCTCGCTGAGGCCGCCCGCTAAGCTCACTTGAGTTTGTATTCAAGGAAGCTTCGGACAGGGCGGTCTCCCGCCTGGTTCAGCGAGATTCGGAAAGAGGGCGCGTCGAGCTTTATGTTCGGCGCGCCTTTTTTGTTGGCCGGCTGCTCGCAGCCTCTTCAAAGCAATCATCATGTCCGACCTGATCCGCATCTTCACCGAGCGCGGCGATCTCGCGCATCTGGCGCTGCTGCTGTGGGCGCTCGCCGCCAGCGCCGCGTTTCTGCTGACGCTGCGCGAACTTGCGGCTGCGTCGCGGCGCTTCGATGAATTCGTCCGCCAGCTCTCGCGCTTCAACCGCAGGGCGAAGGGAAACGGAAGTCTCTCTCATTTCATCAGCGAGGATTGATTTATGGATACGTTGCACACGGTGCTGCGCGCGATACAGCCTGAGAAGAAATCGTCGCCGGATCATTTGACGGTGTTTCGCGAGTTTCTCGCCCATCTCGACAAGATCCAGCACAAGGCGCCGGTGAAGCCGATGGCGAAGTCTCCGCGCACGAAGCCGACGCGGCGGAAGAGTCCGAAGCGCGGGAAGTAGGTTGCGCGAGATGCGCGTAATTGTTTTCGATGTCGTCCCGGCGGAGGCCGGGACCCATACTGCCTGACCTACCAGCGATCCACCGGCCATCCAGTGGTGATGGGTCCCGGCCTTCGCCGGGACGACGCTGAGTCTGGTTTTCGTCTCAGCGAAATAGAAGCACCGACATGTCACGCCTCTCCACCCACGCGCACTTCGCGAGGATGCCCATGCACGCGCCGATTTCATCGTCCTCCCGCATGTCTCTCTCGAGCGACGGCAATGTGGAAGGTTACGCCAGCCTGTTCGGCGAGGTCGACCAGGCGCGCGACATGGTGATGCCTGGCGCGTTTACGAAAACGCTGGCGCAGCGTGGCTTGCGCAAGATCCCGATGCTGTTCCAGCACGATCCCGCTGAGCCGGTCGGCATCTGGCTCGATCTGCACGAAGACTTTCGCGGGCTGTGGGCGCGAGGCCGCCTGATCCCCGATGTCGCGCGCGGACGCGAACTGTTCGCACTGGTGGAGCAGGGCGCCATCGACGGCCTCTCCATCGGCTATCGCACCGTGCGCAGCCAGATTGATCCGAAAACGCGCGTGCGAAAACTCTATCAGGTCGATCTCTGGGAGGTTTCGATCGTGACGTTTCCGCTGCTCGCCGGCGCGCGGGTGCGGGCGGTGAAGGGCGGCGCACCGTTGCGACGAAATTTGTCGCGCGTTCGCAAGTATGCGGAGGTGCGCCGATGATCCGGCATGGCGATCTCTATACCGCGCATCAGCGCGCCCGTTTTATGCGGCCGGATGCGCATCGCTGGATTCGCACGGATGCTGCGAGATGGCAGAAGCCGCCGCATCCCGATGAGCGGAAATACAGCCCGAGCCAGCCGCGCGACTGGCGCGGCAGATGGACGAGTTCTATCGGAGCATTGGCGAAGCCATTTGGTTCTCTCGACATTCAGCCCGCTCAGGAAGGGGCAGAAGAAGAGACAAATTCGGGCGGCATTCTGGCATTTGCTGAAGAGTCCCAAGCCGCGACAATGTTCGACATTGATCCGGATGTCGTGGGTAACGCTGGGGACGAGCTTGCGCAGAACCGGAATGGTCGAAGCGGAAACTCGGTTACGATCAATGGGCAGCAATTTGAATTGACCCCAGCACAGGGGGCTCGACTATCAGTTGCCCAATCGAACGCGACTGAGGCGGTTGCTCGTATTAGGGAGCTTGATCCAAGCTGGAGTCCGCCGCAAAGTGCATATCAGTCGCCCGAAGGTCTTATCCGAGCTTACCAGGCCGATGCTGCAGCAGCTCAAGCCCGGGCGAGCGAATTGGCCGCACGAGGAGCAATGCCGGGGCCGTTCGCAGGTGAATCCATTCCTGCGCGGGGGCCGGGCTATTCCATTACGTCTCAGGCAAGAGAAGAGCTAAACCGTATTGGCTCGGAGACAGGATGCCACACATGTGGGAGACTGAATTCCGGAACGCCCTCAGGCAATTTCTTCGCCGATCACCAGTTTCCAACCCGGATAAATCCTGAAGGACGCGCCCAGAGACTTTATCCTCAATGTCGCTCATGTAGCGCAAGGCAAGGCCCTTTTGTGAGAGATCTTCAAAAGTAGGACCCATGAAACAGGTATTTAGGGCTGCACCGCCAAACGGCATTTTCTTCCTTGAGGATACTGTTCAGGGCAAATCACCGGAAATCGATGATCGGCCCGTCGCTGTCTGGTCGACTCGTTCATGCATCATTGTCGGATGTTTGCCATGGGTCGACGGAGAAACCGAAATGATCGTTTCCAGCTCCGCCGAAGATGTACTGCCGACAGCGCCAATTTTCGATGGTGTATTGGAAACACCCAGCCGGGTTTTCCGTGTGTCGACTTCGGAGAAGGAAACGTTGCTGACCATGCCGGTTTCTACTCACTTCACTCGTGTGAGAGTTTGGACCAATCATTCGATCTGCCCGGATCACATTTTTGTTGTACTAGGTTAAGCGGCTTCACGGTGGTGGGCCAGCTATTTCGAATCCGTAGCCAAGGGAGTGGTGGCGATGGACGAAGAATATCCTGAAGAACTTCGCGCCCACGACGCCATCTGGAGAAAGCTGTTTGACGAAGCCGAAGCCATTCTCAAGGATTTTGCACGTCAGAGGATAATCGGGGAGAGCGACTATTGGCTTGTCGACGAGGATTGGGGCTGGGACGTCCTGCAAATCGAATTGCCATTGTCTTTGGCGTGGCCTCCAATTGCAAAGAAGCTGCAGCTCATTCTAGCTCAGTATCCTGATTGGCGGATTACCATTCGCCTTGCCGGGCGCCCGCAGGGATGGCCCGGAATGGGCATTGTTATTTCCCGCGATAAGATCATCGATGATCTGAAGCGCGAGTATTTTCCGATTGAGTTTCGCCATATGAATTTTGGCTAGATTGCAGTTATGCAGGCAGGCTGTGTCAATTCCATCAGAGGGCGGCGTTAACATGGCGGTTTTGACAAGAATCTCGCCCGTCAATTCTTTGATCTTTGTTCATGGTCCGGCCAAATGGGTTTCGCCTCTCCCTGTGAGAGGGCAGTTGATATGGTCTACTCAGTCCTGCATTGCGACTGCTTGCTATCCTGAAATTGAAGGCCCAACTGAAGTCGTCCTGGGACTTGGTGAGGAAGTTGCTCTTCAGAAGCTTCCGGCATTTGACGGGATGATAGATACTCCTGAGCAGCTTGTTGTCGTTACAACAGTCGGGGACGATCAACCGGTTCTCCAACTTGGTGTTTCTACCGCGCTGACACGAGTTAGAATCTGGCACAGCGATCCTCGTTGGCCTGAAATTGTGGCAATCGGTTTGAATTAGTCTTGCGTCGGATATTTCGTCTCCGCAGCCGAGGGGAGTGAAAGCAATGGACGAGGACGACCCTGAGGAAATCCGGGCCCACGAAGCTGTCTGGAAGAAGCTGTACGACGCAGTTGACGCCGTATTCAGCGACCTGATGCAGCAAGGACTTATCAACGAGCGTGACTATTTCGTTGTTGAAGCGCGAGTTTCTTCCAGAGGAATTTCGCAGTCTGGCTTTTGATTAACAATCGTCGCTAGACGACATCTCTAACTAAGCCAGCCGCCCGTCCGGGCGGCGTTTTTATTTGCGCATTCCACTTTCAACCCGATCCTAACCAAGGAGAACCATATGGACTACGACATCAACGACACTGCGCCGGAGCACAAGTCCGGTATCTCGTCCGTTGCGCGCGGCGAGCACGAGGCCATCTTGGCGATGTTCGAGGAATTCAAGGCGTCGAACGACGAGCGGCTCGCCGCTGTCGGCCGCCGCGCCGATGTGCTGCTCGACGAGAAGGTCGATCGCATCAACGGCGCCCTCGACGCGCAGATGAAGCGGATCGACGATCTCGCGCTGAAATCCGCGCGTCCCGTGCTTGAAGGCACCCGGCGGGACAACAGCCGTTCGCGCTTTGCGGATGGCGCGGCGCGCGAGCACAAGAGCGCGTTCGAGACCTATGTGCGCCAGGGCGAGAGCGGCGCGTTACGCGCATTGGAAACCAAGGCGATGTCCGCCGGCTCCAATGCCGATGGCGGCTATCTCGTACCGGCCGAGCTCGAACACGAGATCGGCCAGCGGCTTGCGGCGATCTCGCCGATCCGCGCCATCTCGTCGGTGCGCGAAATCTCCGGCAGCGTCTACAAGAAGCCGTTCATGACCGCTGGTCCCGCCACCGGCTGGGTCGGCGAGACGGATGCGCGCACACAGACCACGTCGCCGACGCTCGATGCGCTGAGCTTCCCGGCCATGGAGCTTTACGCCATGCCGGCGGCGACTGCGACGTTGCTCGATGACTCGGCGGTGAACATCGACGAATGGATCGCCTCCGAGGTCGAACTGACTTTTGCGGTGCAGGAGGGCGCTGCCTTCGTCAACGGCGACGGCAGCAACAAGCCGAAGGGATTCCTCAATTACACGGCGGTGGCCAACGGCTCGTGGACCTGGGGCAATCTCGGCTATGTCGCCAGCGGCAGCGCGGGCGCGTTTCCCGGCTCGAATCCTTCCGACGTGCTGGTCGATACGATCTACGCGCTGAAGGCGGGCTATCGCCAGAACGGCACCTTCGTGATGAACCGCAAAACGCAGGCCACGATCCGCAAGTTCAAGGACTCGGGCGGCGCATATCTGTGGCAGCCGCCGGCGCAGGCGGGCGGGCGCGCATCCTTGATGACGTTCCCGCTGATCGAAGCCGAGGACATGCCGGACATCGGCGCGAACTCGCTCTCCATCGCGTTCGGCGATTTCCGCCGCGGTTACCTGATCGTGGATCGCGTCGGCGTGCGCGTGCTGCGCGATCCGTATTCCGCGAAGCCTTACGTGCTGTTCTACACCACCAAGCGCGTCGGCGGCGGTGTCCAGGACTTCGACGCCATCAAGCTCGTCAAGTTCGCGGCGAGTTAGCTGCGAATACCGGAAGAGGAGTGCGAATGGCCGGGTCACTCCGGCCATTCCGTTTTCACCGATTTTTCTCCCGGAACCGCTTCGCATGCCCGCACGCGAGGATGCCTACGCACGCCATCAGCAACGAAGATGGATGCGGCCGGACGCCCATCGCTGGATACGTCCCGACGTGGCGCAGTTTCTAAAGCCGGATGCTGATCCCGCGAGCGTCTATCCGGCGCTGGAGCAGAAATACAGTCGCAATCAGCCACGCGTTCCTGCGGGCAACGGGCGTGAAAGCGGGCGCTGGACCGATGCGAATGGCGGAAGCGATAACGAGGTCAATCCCACCGCGTCACCGATGGGAAACATCGATCTCGGTGGTCTGCAGAATTTCAGCGATGTGTTCTCGCTGTTTCAAATCGCACCGAGTGAGACGGACAATAGTGACTACACACAGCTTGCGGGGAATACGTCCGAGGACGGTGGGCCAGAGCTGCCGTCCAACGAGCCACCCGAAATTCCGCAACAGGTGCCAAAGACCAGCGCCGAGCGAACGGGTATTATGCGCGCCGCAGCGAACTGGTTGGGTCGAAACTCGGGATTGGCTGCGGATATCTATACCGGAGCCATGAACAATGTTCAGTGGTTGAAGGATCGGCAGGATCTGATCCAGGCAGCCCGCGATGAACCGAAATCCTATGAAGAGCTACAGGCCGGCGTTGGCTTGAAGAGGCGGGGATACGACAACCATCATGTGGTTGAGCAGACCTGGGCGGAGTATTTCGGATTTTCACGAAGCCAGATTGATGATCCGTCAAATCTGGTTAGTATTCCGAGGCTGAAGCACTATCAGATTACGGGGTGGTATGGCGCGAAGAACGACCGGTTCGGCGCCTTGTCGCCTCGTGAGTACCTAAGCAATAAAAGCTGGGAGGAGCGCAGGCGCGTTGGTCTAGATGCTCTCGTGCGGTTTGAGGTCTTAAAGCCATGAAAAAACCCCAGCTCCGGGAACGTAGTACAAAGGATCTTGTCACGCTGTTCGCGGAAATCGGTCGAGCGCAAGACAAGGCGCTACTCGGAAACCAGATTGCGAAATTCAATCGATTATTCGATCAGATGGCGGACGTATCGTTCGAGCTCAAGTCGCGTCCTGGCGATCAGAGGCGCGAACTGGTGACGCTTTATGACTTTCCAAATATCCAGGTGAGGCTGAAAGCAGCTATTCACACGCTGGCGGTATGCCCTCGTGAAGCAAGGCGCCAACTTGAAGACATTGCGGGAATGCACTGGTTCCCTCAAACTGCGGACGCGTCGGGCATGCTTGATGCAATAGACCGTGGCCAATATGTTCCGATTTGATCGTGGATCGGCTCGGGGCGCGAAATCAATGAGCCGAGCAACATCGTGCGAATTCCAACGCTAAAGCATTATGAAATTTCGGGATGGTACGCGCAACCCAATTCGGATTTTGGAGGTCTTTCTCCGCGAGAATATCTTGCGGACAGGGATTGGGATGAACGCGCAAGAATTGGACGCCTCGCGTTGGTTCGATACGGAGTTCTTAAGCCATGAAAAAGAACGAACTCTCAACACTGACTGTTGACGATCTCGTTCAGCGTTTCGCAGAGATAACACGAAGAGATAGGCGTCAGACGCCTATATGAATGCTATCCGTCATGCAACGATTGCCGGAGCAGGGCGTTTGTAAGATGAGATCGGCAATCTATGAGAATGTCATGATGAGAAATCCGGTCAGAATAGCTTTGGTGATGCTTGTTGCGGGGGCCGGCCTCTCCACCGCCACCCCAGCCTCCGCGAGGGGCGCTGCGGCGAACATCATGAGTTCCCCCGGCTATCAGCGGGCGCTGGAAGAATCCCGGAAGCGTCAGGCTGAGCCCTATTTGAAGAAGCCTGCGGTTTACCCGCGCAAGAAGTGGCAGCAGCGCGGCCGGCGAAACTAAACGATCTCTATCGTTTGGTCTTAAGGCACCGCGCCGACGCCGAGACCGACCCCGCCGCCAAAACGAAAGCAGCTATCCGAGCCCGGCATGCGCACGAAGCCCGTGCCGAATTCTCCGCAGGATTGCGGGCGCGCTGCTTTTCGTGGCGCGGGTCCATGGCTGCGCTGGTGCGTCTTGCTGATGCCGTGCCGTTTATTCGGAGCGGCGGACGCAGAAGTTATCGTCCCGCAAATGGTGACGGCGAGCAGACAGGACATGGTTCGTAGGGCATGGCGCATTTTTGCATGGCCCTCAACGCGATCCGCCGACGCCGACGCTGATGCCGCCACCGAGCCGCACACAGCTGCCGGTGCCTTCCACGCGCACATAACCGGCACCGTATTCCGCGCAGGACGCGGTGGGGCGAGGACGTGCAGCCGGCTTCAGCTTGGAATCGTCGGGGCGCGGCCGCTGAGTTTTCAAATCGAGCTGCTGGGCGAGCGCCGGGGGCGTCGTGACAGGAGCGAGCAATACACTTGCCGCGAGACAACCAAGTATGAGGGGGCGGGCATGACGCATCGTTGGTTCCTTCTGTCGGAAGATAGTCCCTTGCGGTAGCCGCCGGTCAAGTCACAACCCCGCGCCCCAGCTTCGCGCGGTCTTCACGATCCAGTCTCTATATAATGTCAGGGGTGTGACCCCGGTAAGGCCACCGCAGCCCGCCGCATTGTTCGCAGCCGTCGACCAGCTCACCACGCCGGCGATGACGCTGCGGCCATCCTGATCTTCGAACGCAGGCGCGCCCGAGTCTCCGGTGCACGCGCCCATGCCCGCGCTCTTGTTCTGGGTTTGAGGATCGACCAGGCGCACCTGCAAGGTGCCGGGCTGGCCGGTGACGGCGAGCGGCGCGGCGCGGACGGTACCGACGCCGGTATCGCTGCCCGCGACCGTTGATCCGATGCCGACGACGGTGAAGCGCGACACCGGCGTGAAAGGAATGCGCGGCACGCCGAGAAGTGCCGCGGACTTGCCGGACATCGGCGCGGAGAGACGCAGCAGCGCGACATCCGCTGTCGCCCGATGCGCCGCGATGGATTGCGCGTTGTATTGCGGATGAACTGCGACCTGCTGCGGCGCGATCAGCGTCGGCGGCTTCGATGAATAGTCGATCACGCGATTGGCCGTGCCGGGCGCGATGCAATGCGCGGCGGTCAAAATAATGTTCGGCGCAATCATCGTGCCGGTGCAGACGCCGCCGCCCGCAGCGACGACCGTGACGATGGATTGCGCAATGCCGCTGCTCGGCGCGGAGCGGCTGCCGGTGATGGCATGCGACGGCGACACCAGGGTCGCTGCAAGGATGAATGGGATGGCGAGGCGAGGGAGCAGGGTCATCCGCAAGGTTGAGCCCCGTCGCGTGCGCTTTGTCAACCGCGTTGCATAACTGACTGAACACAAAGGTTTCACCGATGCCTGCATATCTCGTTACCGCGCCTGCGGCCGAGCCGCTGTCGCTTGCCGATGCAAAAACCTTCTTGCGCGTGGAACACAGCGACGACGACGCGATCATCGCATCGCTTGTTGCGGCGGCCCGCAATCATGTCGAGGCGCTCACGCGCTGCGCGCTGATCACGCAGTCGTGGCGGCTGGTGGGGGGGCCCCGGCCCGATGGCGGGGCCCTGCTGGCGCCCGTCGGCCCCCCGCCC
>CAZQMD010000181.1:0-9964 GCA_964594185.1 uncultured Afipia sp.
GCGGGCCCCTTCAAGCGCGTTGAGGGCAGCACCCATCGCCCCCACCCCAGGCCCGACCAGCGCCGGTGCAGGGCCCGCGCGCCGCCCCAGCCGCCGCACGGCGGCCGCGAGCGCCGACACCGGAGATTGCGGACCGCCGACTGCGGCCTGCGCCTCGCGCCGATCCTCGGCAATCTTCTCGCCCTGCATCATGGTGGTGCGGCGTTCCGCCAGTGAGGTTTCCTCGCCTTCCTGCGGATTGAGCTTCTTCAATTCCTCGGACGCATGGCGCAGATAATCGGCCTCGCGCGCGGCGCGCTCCATGCCGGAGCGATGGTCATCAAGTGCGGTACGCGCAGTCCGCCGCGCCTCCCACAGCGCCTCGACGGCGGCGACATCCTTTTCGAGCCCTGCAAACGCATCGAGCAGACGCCGGTGCGTCGCGGTGTCCACCAGCGCACGCTCGTCGTGCTGGCCATGGATTTCCACCAGCGTCGCGCCGAGCGCTTTCAGGGTTTGAACGCTGATGCTCTGATCGTTGAGAAATGCACGCGTGCGGCCGTCGGCGAGTTGCACGCGGCGGAGGATCATCTCGCCGGTATCATCCAGACCATTCTCCCGCAGGATCGCGCTGGCCGGATGTTTCTTGGGCACATCAAACACCGCAGTGACCTGGCCCTGCTCCGCGCCGTGGCGAACAAGGCTGGCATCGCCGCGGCCGCCCAAAGCCAACGCGAAGGCATCCAGCAAAATGGATTTGCCCGCACCAGTTTCGCCGGTGAGGACAGCAAGTCCGTTCAGGAAATCGATATCGAGCCGCTCGATCAGGACGATGTCGCGGATCGAAAGCCGGGCCAGCATGCGGAGTTAGTCCTGCAACAAGAGATCAGCCGAGGCCAACCTTCTTGAATGCGCGGGTCATCCACGAATCCTTGTTGGCGGCCGGTTCGACACCGCCCGACTTTACAAGATTGTAGGCGTCTTTGTACCAGCGGCTGTCAGGAAAGTTGTGGCCAAGAACAGCGGCAGCGGTCTGGGCCTCGCCGACAATGCCGATCGCCATATAGGCTTCGGTGAGACGGGCCAGCGCTTCCTCGACATGGCGGGTGGTCTGGTACTGAGTCACCACGACCTTGTAGCGGTTGATGGCCGCCGTGTAGTCCTTCTTGTCCATGTAATAGCGGCCGATGTTCATTTCCTTGCCGGCAAGCTGGTCGCGGGCCGCTTCGATCTTCCGCTTGGCGCTGGTGGCGTATTCGGAGGTCGGATATTTGCGGATCACTTCCTCAAGCGCCGCAATGGACTTTTCGGTGCGGCCCTGATCGCGCGAGATGTCCGGAATCTGGTCGAAATTCGAGGCCGCAATCAAATACTGCGCGTAGGCTGCGTCGGGGCTGCCGGGATGCAGCGCGACATAACGGTTCGCGGACGAAATGCACTCGTCATAGTCGCCGTTTTCGTAAGCGGCATAGGCCGACATCAGCAGCGATTTGCGCGCCCATTCGGAATATGGATGCTGGCGATCCACTTCCTCGAACTTCTTCATCGCGGCCTTGCGGTCGCTCTTCTTGTTCATCAGGTACAAGCCCTCGTTGTAGAGCTTGTCCGCCGGTTCATCGACGAAGGTTTCTTCTTTGGCGAAATACTTGTCCCACAGCGCGCCGGTGCCGCAGCCGCTGAGCGGCACGGTCAAAATCATCAGTCCGAGCGCGAAGCTCGCCTGACGGCCAAAGCGGCTCGCAAGGGATAGGCCGGAAGTGTTGCGCGGTTCGAGCGTCATACGTTTGGCCGACCTGAATTTGAAATCCGAAACGGGATCAACCGACCACCGGCTCCGGGTTGTTGACGAGCCTGCCGCCGCATCGCGGCGCAAGCAGTACATGGGCTCGTCCAGCGCGCCTATGTAACTGAAAAAAGGACCTTAACCAACCGGATAGGAGGACAATTCGCCGGGATTAAGGCGGATTTCAGCAGCCGGACAATGACTTGGTTAAGTGACAAACCGGTTCAATCCGGAGTTCCGAAGCCGCCAGATGGCGATGCGTCAGGACACATCCGGTGCGAAAGCCGCGGCAACCATGCCGCCAGCGACATCGGCGTGGCCGCGCGCACGGCGGGCAACAACCGGACGCTCAACCACGGGCTCGGTGGCTTCCACCACCCGCCAGGCATGGCGGTCAGCCATCAGGGCGGTGAGCACGGCATTGTTGAGCTTGTGACCGCCGCGCACGGAACGATAGCAGCCGATCAGCGGCAGCCCGGCCAGCGCGAGGTCGCCCACCACGTCGAGAACCTTGTGGCGGACGCATTCGTCGGCGTAGCGCAGGCCTTCGGTGTTGAGGACGCGGGTGTCATCGACCACCACGGAATTTTCCAGCGAGGCACCGAGCGCATAGCCCGCGCTCCAGAGCTTGTTCACATCGCCCACGCGCCCGAAGGTGCGGGCTCGGGAAATGTCGCGGCGGAAGCTGTCGGCATCGAGATCGAACGCGTAAGCCTGACGGCCGATCGGCGTATTGGCGAAATCGATTTCGAGTTCGGCGCGGAAACCACCGGCGTGCGGGCGAAGTTCGCCGAACGATTCGCCGAGCGTGACCTGAACCGTCTTGAGAATTTCAATGTAACGGCGCGGCGCGTTCTGCTGCACGATACCGGCCTGATCGATGGCATCGACGAAAGGCGCGGCGCTGCCGTCCATGATCGGCACTTCAGGCCCATCGACTTCGATGGTGGCGTTATCGACGCCCATGCCGCGCAGCGCGGCCAGAACATGTTCGGCGGTGGAAACGAGCGGACCCTGATCGTCGCCCAGAACGGTGGCAAAATCGGTGGCGACAACGGATGAGGTGGACGCCTGAATCTCGCGATCATCGCCGGTGCGGATAAAAACGAAACCCGCATTGATATCGGCCGGGCCGATCGTGACGCTGACCGGAGATCCGGAATGAACGCCGATGCCCGTCACGGTGACTTGCGACCGGAGCGTTGTCTGCCGACTGGATTTCATTCCCGCTTGCCCAAAAGTTCAGTCATCCAAGCCGCTATAACCGAAGTGGTTTTAACCGAACCGGTTTCGCCCATTGACTGGCGCTGCGACGAAGGATCGTCCCCAAAGTGGAAGAACCTTAACCCTTACGAATGAGAGCGCTACTCACGGTTGTTTACAGATTGTTACCCCAAACTCGCCGCATTCGTGCCGCCGGTGCGGCCCATTTCAGCGGCCCCACGCGCCTTTCCGGCTGGCGTGACGGGTCCCATAACTCACCTATTTTACTAGCAAAAACAAATATTTAATTTACGAGCCGGAGCCGACGGACCGCCGACAGCAAAATGCCCCGGCCTGGACCGGGGCATTTGAGAGGGTGAGCGATTGTAACAAATGTTACGTCGCCTGCCGCCGCAGAAAGGCGGGGATATCCAGATGGTCTTCCGCACCGCCCTGAGGGGCAACCGGAGCCGGACGGCCGTCCGAATCAAGACCCTGCGGCGCGGGACGGCGAGCGTATTCGGATACCGGAGCGCCGGAGCCGCCGAATCCGGCCGGAACCGGACGCTGCGGCTTGCGCTCGGGGAGCGGCGGCATCGGCGCCATGGCCGGACCGGAGGCACGGGCCGCAATCGGCGGCTCGCTCTCTTCGTCGCGGCGGCCAAGGCCGACATTAGCAAGGCGCTGCAGCAGCGAAGCGCGCTTCTGCGGCGGATGTTCTTCGGCGGTCTCGCCGCGGGCCTGCCGGATCTGGTTCTGCGCCGGCACCGGGAGTTCGTCGAACTGCGGCATACGCGGCGCGCGCAGCGGCATCCGCTCCGCCTGCTGCGGAATGAAGGACGACGGCGGAGCCGCTTCCTGCAGGTTCATCGGCTCTTCATGGTCCGGGAACAGAGATGGCTTCGGCGGGATCGGACGAACGCTGACGTCGCCGTAGGCGGCAGGCTGCATCGGGGCCGGAGCCGACGGAGCAACCGCTTCGGCGATCGCGGCCAACGCAGCGCGATCGATCTGATCGGCGGTGGCGCGAACCGGCGCCGGCGCGACAGCGTTTGCCTGCTTCTGCTGCTGTGCCCGTTCAGCGATGCGCTGGTTGTCGGCGCGCAGACGTGCGGTCAGTTCGGCGAGGCGGCTTTCCGGAGCACCGGCATTTGTCACCTGCGGCGGCGTCACAGCGCGGCTGGAAGCAACAGCGTCGATGCCGGTGGCGACCACCGACACGCGGATGACTCCATCGAGCGATTCGTCGAAGGTTGCGCCGACGATGATGTTGGCGTCGCTGTCGACTTCCTCGCGGATGCGGGTTGCGGCTTCGTCAACCTCGAACAGGGTGAGATCCTTGCCGCCGGTGATCGAGATCAGCAGGCCGCGCGCACCCTTCATCGACGAATCGTCGATCAGCGGGTTGGCGATCGCAGCTTCCGCCGCGGTCAGCGCACGCTTCTCGCCGGTCGATTCGCCGGTACCCATCATCGCCTTGCCCATCTCCTTCATGACCGCGCGGACGTCGGCGAAGTCGAGATTGATGAGGCCTTCCTTGACCATCAGGTCGGTGATGCAGGCAACGCCCGAATAAAGCACCTGGTCGGCCATCGCGAAGGCGTCAGCGAACGTGGTCTTCTCGTTAGCGACACGGAACAGGTTCTGGTTCGGGATGATCAGCAGCGTGTCGACCACTTTCTGAAGCTCGGCAATGCCGGTTTCAGCGGTGCGCATGCGGCGCTGGCCTTCGAAGTGGAACGGCTTGGTGACAACGCCGACGGTGAGGATGCCCATCTCGCGCGCGGTCGCCGCGATGACCGGAGCAGCGCCGGTACCGGTGCCGCCGCCCATACCGGCGGTGACGAACACCATGTTGGCGCCGGTGAGATGATCCTTGATCTCGTCGATCACTTCCTGCGCGGCAGCGGCGCCCACATCCGGCTGCGAACCCGCGCCGAGACCCTGGGTGACCTGGGTGCCCATCTGCACGATGCGCTCGGCCTTCGACATGGTCAGGGCCTGCGCGTCGGTATTGGCGACGACAAAATCCACGCCCTGCAGACCGGCGGTGATCATGTTGTTGACCGCGTTGCCGCCCGCACCGCCCACACCGAACACGGTGATGCGGGGCCTCAGCTCGCGTACATCAGGGGGGGTGAGATTGATGGTCATGGTTGCCTCTCGATTATGCGCGCGCGTGGGGGCTTGGGCTGCACGCCAAAGCGGTTGATGAATTGGTCCGATCCGGTGTTGAGATCATCAGAAGCCCTCTCGAAGCCATCTGCCGACCTTTCCGAAATAACCGTTGGTCCCTGTCACAAGCTGCCGCGTGTGCCGCGGTTCGACGTGTTCTAGATGTGCGAATTGCGGATAGACCAGGAGGCCGGTCGGCACCGCGAAGGATGCGCTCTTGGCCTCATTGGGCAGCCGGGAGAATCCGAGCGGGCGGCCGATGCGCACCTCGCGGCCCAGGATGCGGCTGGCGAGATCCGGGATGCCGGTGAGCTGCGACGCGCCGCCGGTTAACACCACTCGCGCCCGCGGCTCTGCCGCAAAGGGGGAATCCGCGAGCCGGTCCCTGACCATTTCAAAAATCTCCTCGACCCGCTGCTTCACGATGTTTGCAATCGTGGCGCGGGAAACAATCTGCGGTGCGTCACCGTCGTGACCGCTCACCGTCGGCACACTCATTACTTCGCGCGCGTCAGAACCACCGGTGAGCACCGTGCCATATAACGTCTTGATTCGCTCGGCATCCGCAATGCACGCACCCAAGCCGCGCGCCAAATCCATTGTCACATGCTGTCCGCCGACGGCGAATCCGCTGGCGTGCACGCACTGCCCTGCCGAATAGGTCGCGATCGTCGTGGTGCCAGCGCCCATCTCGACCACGGCCGCACCGAGATCGGCTTCATCGTCAGTCAGAACCGACAGACCGGCGACGTAAGGACCGGCCGCCATCGCCTCGACATTGAGATGGCAGCGCTCGACCACCAGCATCAGGTTCTTTGCTGCGGTCGCGTCGGCGGTCATGACGTTCATGTCGATGCCGAAATGCCGGGCGACCATGCCGCTCGGGTCGCGCACGCCCTTGACGCCATCGAGCGAGTAGGTTGCCGGCAGGACGTGAAGCACGGTGCGGCCCTGCGGCGTCGCATGATGCATGCCGGTGCTGATGACGCGGCTCATGTCGGCCGGTGTCACCCCACCGCCGCGCAATTCGGACGACGCCTCGACCATGGCGCCCTGCAGACGTCCGGCGGAGACCGACAGCAAGACCGATTCGACGCGAACCTTGGCCATCCGCTCGGCCAACGCCACCGCCTGACGCACGGCCTGCTCGCATTCGTTGAGATCGACCACCGCGCCGGCCTTGACGCCGCGCGACTGGATATGGCTCAGCCCGATCAGTTCGACCGCATGGGTCCGGCCGCGCAGCGCGTCGCTCGGCGGGCACGGCTTCAGCCGCGCAATCAGACAGGCAATCTTGCTGGTGCCGATGTCGAGCGCGGCGACGAGCGCCGTCTTGTTCGGCGGCATCTGCCGGGTCTTCGGGGTCTGAACGCCATCGAGACTGGTCATGCGCTTCCAGCCTTTTTCGGTGCTTTTTTGTCCTTGAGCAGGTCGTTGCGCGCCTTGGCCGCATCTTCCGACAGGCGAACGGTCAGCCGGTCCGGCAACCGCATGTCGATGGCGGTGATGTCACGCGAGAACAGACCGGTCTCCTTGTCCATCTTGGACAGGGTCGCCAGCGCCTTCTCGACCTCGAATTCCGGCAGACGGACATCGACGCCATCTGCGAGCCGCAGATTCCAGCGGCGCTCGCCGACGAACACGATCGCCTTCACCTGGGACTTCACCTGCGGATATTGTGCCAGCAGGCCGAGGAAATCCTTGGCGCGGGTTTCCGCGCCCTTGCCGACAACCAGCGGCAGCGACACGAATCGCCGGGCCACATACGGCTCCAGCACCGTGCCGTCTTCGGAAATCACGGATACGCGGCCGTTCTCCTGCCACAGCGCGAACGGTGACCGCTCGGTAATATCGATCTGCAACCGGCCCGGATAAAGCTTCTGCACGGTAGCGTCGGAAATCCACGGATCGGCCTTCAGCTTCTCGCGCGCGGACGCGGCATCGAGAAACAGCAGCGATGAGCGTCCGTTGACGCCGCCAACCGCGAGAACTTCATCCTGCGTCAGCTGCTTGCGGCCGGTGATGGCGACGCTGGTGATACGAAAGCCGACTGCGTTGGCTGCGGCGTTGCGTGTGTCGCTCAGCGCGCCCAGAACCTCGTCGGTATGACCGCCCTTCATGATGCCGAGCACCAAAGCGCCGAGCAGCACCACAACAGTCGCACCCAGTCCGAAGCCGCGCGGCCGCCGGCGTTCAAGGGTGGCGATCCACTGCGGCTCTTCATAACGGGACACGGAGGTGACATTGGCGCGGCGGGTGGACGCCTGTGCGCGGGCGCGCGGACGCTGGCCCGCGGAAGCGGCCCTTGTCTGCTGAGGATTAGACTGGGTCCTCGTCCGGCCTAGCGACCGAGAGAGGCGTCCTCCACCATCCATTGCACCAACTCGTCAAATGTGACGCCTGCATGCGCTGCAAGCTCTGGCACAAGTGACGTCTCGGTCATGCCGGGTTGGGTGTTCACCTCGAGGCAGGACAATCCCCCTGTTCCCTCGATGCGATCGTCGTAACGGAAATCCGCACGGCTTACGCCCCGGCAGCCAAGCGCCACATGCGCCGCCAGCGTTAACCTTCGGACTTCCTGGTAAACAAAAGGTAAAATAGGTGCAGGTAGGATGTGTTTTGATGCGCCCGGAGAGTACTTTGCCTCATAATCGTAGAATTTGATTAAAGGTACGATCTCGATCACCCCGGTCGGCTCGCCGTTGATGACGGCGCAGGTGAGTTCCTTCCCCGCAACGTACTTTTCGACCAGAAGCTGGTCCCCATGGGGCCAATCCTCGCGGAACAGCTCCTGCGGCGGGTGAGCATGGGCCTCGGTGACGATGAAAACGCCGACACTGGAGCCGTCCGCGACCGGCTTGATCACATAGGGCGGCGCCATGACATGGCCCTTCGCCACTTCGGCGCGGGTCAGCGTCAACCCTTCGGGCACCGGCACCCCAGCCGTCGCCATCACGGTCTTGGCGAGATCCTTCTGCATCGCCAGTGACGACGCCAGCACGCCGGAATGCGAATAGGGAATCCCGAGCGTTTCGAGCACGCCCTGAATGGTGCCGTCCTCGCCAGGACGGCCATGCAACATCACCAGCGCAGCATCGGGCTTCAACTGGTCGAGAACCGTCGCGATGTCACGCTTCACGTCGATGCGCGTGACGCGGTAGCCCTTGCGCTCCAGCGCATCGGCGCAAGCCTTGCCCGAACGCAATGAAACTTCCCGTTCGGACGACCATCCGCCCATCAGCACCGCGACATGTTTGAATCGAGTCATGACCTCTCCTAATAGGTCCTAACTACGCTGATTTGAGCCGATGACCAAGCCGCGGCAAGTCGGATAATGTGGCCGCAAAGAGAATCAGGGCATCGCCAAGAAGCTCAGAGACGAACCTCAACCAGAAAGCTGTTTCATGATCCGCGCCTGGCTCGACCTGCCACCCGCCGGCATCTTCGCCGTGCTGTTCATTCTGTACTTTGGAATGATGCTGTTGCTCGCCGCAATGACGTTTTGCCGGCCGCTGAGCAAACCCGTGCAATCGCTGAACGGCGTGGTCGCGCCGTTTTTCAATGGCGTCGCCATCCTGTTCGCACTGCTGACGGGATTTCTGGCCAATGACGTCGCGGTGCGCGGACGGCAGGCCTATAGCGCGGTGCATGCCGAGGCCGGGGAATTGCGCAACGTCCACACCCTCAGCGTGGCCTCCGCGTCTGACATGCGCACCATCCGCGCCGCTTTAAAGACTTATGTGAATTCCGTCGTCGGTGACGAATGGCCCGCGATGGATGCGATGCGATCGTCGCCAGGCACCGCCGTGGCCTATGACAACCTTCTGCGCGAAGTGAGCATGCCTTCGATCGCGAAGGATTCGGGCCAGGCCGTGCATTCGGCATTGCTGACGGCCACCGTGCGCGCCGGCACGGCACGCAATGACCGTCTCGCACTGTCGGGAGATCATACCAACGATCTCAAATGGCTGGTGGTGATCGCGCTCGGCCTTCTCACGCAGGTGGGAATAGCGTTGGTCCACCTTGAGAAACCGCGCGCGTTCCTCGCCTCGCTTTCGGTGTTCGCCACCGCCGCGGTTGTCGCCCTCGGTATCATCGCGCTTCAGGAATATCCGTTCGACGGCACGTTCCAGGTCTCGCCGGACCCGATCAAGGCGCTGCAATCGTTGAGTGACTAGAGCGCGACGCCGATCCGCTTGATCTCCCAGTGCAGATCGATGCCGGACGTTTCCTTCACCCGCGCGCGCATCGTCTCGCCGAGCGTTTCGATATCGTGCCCGGTCGCGTCGCCGGTGTTAATCAGGAAATTGCAGTGCATTTCCGACACCTGCGCGCCACCGACGCGGAAGCCGCGCATGCCCGCAGCATCGACCAGTTTCCAGGCGCTATGACCCGGTGGATTCTTGAAGGTCGAGCCGCCGGTTTTCTCGCGGATCGGCTGCGCGGTTTCGCGATGGTTCTGCACCTCGGCCATCCGCTCGCGGATTTTCTCCGGCTCCGTGATCTGGCCGCGATAGAGCGCCGAGGTGAAGATGACCGACGTATCCACGCCTGAATTGCGATAGACGAACTTCATGTCGGCATTGGAGAACGTGACGCGCTCGCCTGCGCGCGTAATGCCCCTCGCCTCCACCAGCACATCCTTGGTCTCGCCGCCGTTCGCCCCCGCATTCATGCGCAGCGCGCCGCCGATCGAACCGGGAATCCCGAAATAGAATTCGAGTCCGCCGATATTGGCCGCGGCTGCGGCTTCCGCAACACGTTTATCGAGCGCAGCCGTGCCTGCACGAACCGTATCGCCATCGGCCTTGATCTCGCCGAAGC
>CAZQMD010000182.1:0-9923 GCA_964594185.1 uncultured Afipia sp.
TGTTGATGATCTCGCCCCGGCGCAGGATCGGCGAACATGGCACATCGGCCGCATCCAGACGTTCCAGCCATTCGGCGGTGGTCCGCTGGCTGATATATTCCTGCATCTTGTTGATGCGCGCGGTGGCGTTGACAAAACGCGCGCTCGGTGTCGCAAACCGCTCGTCTTTCGCAAGCTCCGGGTCGCCGGAGGCCCTGCAGAAGCCCTGCCATTCGGAATCCGAAATGGTGCCGGCGGTGATGTAACCGTCCAGTGTCTTGAACACGAGGTCCGGCCGGTCGTTCGGATCCGCGGCGGCCGCTTCAGCGCCGACCACGGTGTACTGCATCATGCCTTCCGGCCACAGATACGAGATCATGGTGTCGAGCATCGCGACCTGGATGTAATCGCCCTTGCCGGTCTTCTCGCGCGCATACAATGCCGACGACACCGCCTGCGCGGTAAACACCGAGGTGGTCTTGTCGCAGACGATGGTGCGGATCATCTGCGGCCGGTTAGTCACCGGCTGCGACTGGATATCCGCAAATCCCGACAGGCCCTGGATGATCGGATCGTAGACCCGCTTCTTGACGTAGGGCCCGCTATCGCCCACCCCGCTGATCGCGACATAGATCAGGCGCGGATACTTCTCGCGCAATTCCTTATGCCCGAGGCCGAGGCGCTCCATCGTGCCGGGGCGGAAGTTCTGCACCAGCACGTCGGCCTGCGAGGCTAGTTTCGCCAACACCTCGCGTCCCGTCTCGCTCTTGATGTCGATCGAGAGCGAGCGCTTGCCGCGATTGCACGACAAGAACAGCGCGGAGAACTCGCCCGCCGCATCGATCAGCGTGCGGCTTCGCCGCGTGCCGTCGCCGCCGATCGGCTCGATCTTCAGCACATCCGCGCCCTGATCTGCGAGAAACATCGTGGCGTAAGGACCCGACACCACCGCCGTCAGATCAAGAACGCGAACGCCGTGAAGTGGACCAGACATAGACTCTTTCCTCATGTTCCAATGCCAGACAGCAGCAGCCCGGCCAATTCCATCAGACGCTCAGATAAGTGCGCCTGACATCCTCATTTGCCAGTAGCTCGCCTGTCTCTCCAGCGAACTGCACGCGCCCCTGACTGAGCACGTACACGTAATCTGCCAGCCTGGTTGCAAGGTGATAGTTTTGCTCGACCAGCAGGATCGGGATGCCCGACGCCTTTACGTTCATCAGCACGTGTTCCAGCGTTTCAACAATCACAGGCGCAAGACCTTCGCTCGGCTCATCCAGCACCATCAGATCGGGGCCCGCGATCAGAGCACGGCCCACCGCCAGCATCTGCTGTTCGCCGCCTGACAATTGACCACCGAGGCTGTAACGGCGTTCAGCCAGGCGGGGAAACACGTCGTACACATATTCAATAGGCTTTCGCGCGGGCCGGTGGGCAGCAGCGCTGCGCGCAATCGCAAGATGCTCTTCCACGGTGACATTCGCGAAGATGCCACGATTTTCCGGAACAAAGGCCATCCCGGAGCGCACGATGCGATAAGTCGCGGTACGCGTGATATCCTGCCCCTTAAACGTGATCCTGCCTTGTCGCGCGGGCACCAATCCCAAGATCGACCGCAGTGTCGTTGTCTTTCCAGCGCCATTGCGGCCGAGAATGGCGACGCACTGCGACGACGCGACATTCAGCTCGATGCCTTGAAGGATATGGCTTTCCCCGTAATAGGCATGGACATTGCTGAGCTCAAGCATGGTGCTGTTGCCCCAGATATGCCTCGATCACGCGGGGATCGGACTGGACTTGCTCTTTCGTCCCGGTCGCAAGCACTTTGCCGTAGCTGAGTACGGTAATGATCTCGCAAATTCCGAACACCACATCCATGTCGTGCTCAACGAGAATAATAGTCAGATCGCGCGGCAATCCATTAATGAGAGCGATCAGCCGTTCGCGTTCATCCGGCGAGGTTCCCGCCGCAGGCTCATCCATCAACAGGATCTTGGGCTCGGCGCACAGCGCAATCGCCACCTCGAGCTGGCGTTTCTGTCCATAGGACAGTTCGCTCACCTTGCGATCCAGACAGGCATCAAGATGCATCTGCAGCGCGATACGGTGCGCCTTTTTGATGATCTCGGGAAAGTTCTCCTTCGAGCGCAACAACGAGCGCCGCGAAGGATGCGAGGCCTGACATGCAATCCTCAGATTTTCGAGAACGGTCAGGTTCTCCAGCAGCATGTTTTTCTGAAACGAACGCGACAAGCCCCCGCGCGTAACCGCATCTGGATGGCCGGGCTTGAGCTGCAGTCCGTGAATCATGATCTCGCCACTGGTCGGGGACATCCAGCCCGTGACCAGATTGAAAAGCGTGGTCTTGCCCGCTCCGTTCGGCCCGATCACCGCATGCCGCTGACCCTGCGGAATGCTGAGATTGAAATTTGAGATGACCTCAAGGCCGCCGAACGCCTTGCGCAGATTCCTGATTTCAAGAGCATTCATCGCGGCCGCTCCCACAATGAACGTAGTGCGCCGCCGATGCCTCCACGGAAGAACGCCACCACCAGCATGAAGAAGAGGCCGAAAAAGAGATTGTACTCTTCGGTGACCTGACTGAGCAGACTCTTGACCATGACGAATACAGCAGCTCCGATGAACGGCCCGAGCAAAACATTAAGCCCGCCGATGATTGCCATCAGAATTCCCTCGCCGCTCATCTGCCAGCTCATCGCATCGGGATTGATGAAATAGCTGTATTGAGCCTGCAGGATGCCTGCGGTCGCGCAGACCATTCCCGCCACAGCAAAGGAGCCGATCTTGTAGCTGGGAACCGAATATCCCATCGCCGTCATGCGGAATTCGTTCTCTTTGATCCCGATCAGCACGCTGCCAAACGGCGAATTGACGATCCTCCAGATCAGGAGAAGAACGATCGCAGCGACGCCAAGTACGTAATAGTAGAAGACGGCCGGATTGTCGGCACTCCATCCCAGAAAGGAAAAGTCAGGCCGTGGAATTCCCGACATGCCGTCTGAGCCGTTGGTCCAGCGCAGCTTGACCGCGGCGCCATAGAACATCTGCGAGAAGGCCAGCGTAATCAGCAGGAATTCCACGCCGCGCGTCCGTGTGCAGATTGCACCGATTAGAACAGCCATCAAGCCTGAGACAACGAGTGTCAACGGCACCGATACCCACAACGGCCAGCCGAGCAGTGCCGTTCCGATCGCGATACCGTACCCGCCAAAACCAAGGAACATCGCCTGACCGAGCGAAACCATGCCGGTGTATCCGACGAGAAGATTTATACCCGAAGCGAACACGCCCGCGATAAGAACCTCAACCGCCAATGTCATGCCGTAGATCGAGGCAAAGAGAGGCAGTGCGAGCAATGCGGCTGCAATCGCCAGGATACTCCCGATCTTGAGCATTCCCGCCTTATTGAAAGCATCGCGCCCAGCGGATTCCGGCAATTCGGTATCCATGATCATGCGACTCTCCCGACAACACCGAACAGTCCGCGAGGCCGGAAGATCATGACTACAATCAGCAGAGCATAAATCGCGAACAGCTCGACTTCTGGAAGGAAGGCCTGCGCAAATGTATCCGTCATGCCGACAATGAGCGCCGCGTAGAACGATCCGCGTAAATTCCCCAAACCTCCAACGACCACCACGACGAACGTGGTGACGACAATACCAATGCCCATGCTGGAATAGATACTCATCACAGGCGCAGCGACGATCCCTGCGAGACCGGCCAGAGCCGAGCCAAGACCGAAAACAAGCCCGAACACCACATTGATATTGATGCCTAGCGCCGTAACCATCTCGCGATTATCGACGCCCGCACGCAGGATCGCGCCGATCAGCGTGCGATCGATCAACAATACCAGCGCGACAGCGACAAGAAGTCCGACCGCGATGATAAACAGGCGATAGACCGGATACTCCATCCCGAACAGCGCGACGCGGCCTTTAAGAACATCCGGGAGAGTGATGCTGTAGAAGGCAGACCCATAGATGTATTCAACAGCGCCAGCGGTCGCGAACAGCAAGCCGAAGGTCAACAATGCGAGATCGAGGTGGGTGGATCGCCCTCGTTGGGCCAACGGCTGCAATACGAAGTACTGCAACGCAAACCCGAGCGCGAAGGGCAGCAGCGGACCGATCAGAAGCGCCAGCCAAAACGTATGCGTCGCGTTAGCCACCACCAGTCCGAAATACGCACCGATGGTGAAGAACGCGCCATGCGCCAGATTGAGAGTGTCCATCAATCCGAAGATCAGCGTCAGCCCGACGGCCAGCAGGAACACCAGCATACTGAGCTGGATGCCGTTGAGAATTTGAACCAAAAGAATCTGCATGTCTCACGCCGGTGCAAGAGAACGGGGCTTCGCATCAGCGAAGCCCGCGTCCGGTTAGAACGATTTGGTGCAACCGGGCAGATCGCCTGCGCCAGGAAATTCATCCAGTCCCTTGCGCTGCAATTTTCCATCCGCGCCCTTGATGATCTCGACCAGATAGACTTTTTCGAGCTGCGCGCTGTTTTGCGCATTGAATCTGATCTTGCCGCGCGGCGCGTCGAACGTCAGATCACGCATCGTGGAGATGAACTTTGTGCGGTCTTCCGGCACCTTGCCGCCCAGTTTCTCCAACGTCAGCATGATGGCCTTGCCGTTGTCGTAACCAAGTTCGGCACTCACGTCGGGCTCAATCTTGAACTTTTCCTGATACGCCTTGACGAACTTGCGATTTACCTCGGTCGGAACGCCGGGATAGTGCGTTGCGACGTGCTGTGCATTGATGACCAGATCTCCAAGTGCGGGCCAAAGTGCCTCGTCATAGACCCAGTGATCGCCGATCAGCGGCACCTTGCTCCGCAATCCGAAGTCGGCGTGCTGCTTGACTACCTGAATGGCCTCGGCGCCGGCATAGAACGCGTAGATAATCTGGGCATTTGCATTGGCAGCCTGCGTCAACGCGGCGCTGTAATCCTTGGTCTTCTGGAATGGCGTCCAGATCTGCTCGACGACTTTGCCGCCATTGTCCTCAAACCCGCGCTTGAACCCGTCGATGAATGCCCGCCCGGCTGTGTAATCCGGCCCCATCGTCACCGCGGTCTTGATGCCCTTGCTTGCCCAATACTTGCCCGATGCATATTCGAAACCATTGGCACTGAAGGATGTCCTGGCGATATAGGGGCTGCAGAACTTTCCGGTGATCTCGTCCGCAAAGGCGTTAGCGAACACCAGCGGAACCTTGTTCTTTTCGGCGAGTTCGGAGATCGCGATCCCGACATTGGAGCCGATGATGCCGGCGACGATATCGACCTTGTCGCCCTGCACCAGCTTGTTGAATTTCTGCACGCCGACGCTCGGCGTCAGTTCATCGTCCGCGCGGATTACTTCGATGGCGCGGCCATTGACCTTGTTGCCGAACTCTTCGAGCGCAAGCTGAAAACCGCGATCGATGCTTTCTGCCGGAAGCGCATAAACACCCTTATAGGGCAACATCAAGCCGATCTTGATCGGTCCCTGATCCTGTGCGTGGATCGCCGTCGTTGCAGCCATAACCAGCGCCACTCCGGCGCCGACGGCAAGGCGCGTGTATGCTTTCAAAGAAAAGACCATGCTCCCTCCTGATATGAAAGGGCGGGCAGCCTTAGCCCACCGCAAGCTCCGGCTTGATCATCCTTTCGGAGCGATCTGCACGGATTGTTGTCGGTCAGGAGTAAAGAGGAGCGCCGTCGCTGGCTTGCGGATTAGCGCCAAAGCCTACGAAAGAGCGCCATCTTCTGTTTTTCGGGCAAAACCGGACGAGCTATTCCCCAGCCTTCAGCAGGACGCGCGCTGGCGGTAGGCTGACGGCGTCTCGCCGGTTACGTTGCGGAAGCTGGTCGAGAAATGCTGAGCATGGCCAAACCCGGCCGCCAGCGCCACATCGGTAATGCTGGCATCGGATTCGGCCAGTTGCCGCTTGGCTTCATCGATCCGAAGAGCAAGCACATATTTGTAAGGTGTCTTTCCGATGCTTTCCTGGAAGGCACGCAGGAAATGTCGCTTGCTGAGCCCGGCAATCTCCGAAAGCTCGCCGAGCGAAATAGAGTGTGAGAGATTCTCTCGAACGAAATCTTCGATCCGTTTGAGGCTTCGCGCAGACAACCCACCCTTTACACCCGGCACCTGCGGTCGTTGCCGTTCGCTGATGCGGGAAATATGCGCCAGCGCCTGAATCGACCATCCCTCGGCCAGCAGATTGAAAACATTGTCCGGCGTCGCGGCTTCCCGGCAGAGTTCCGCAAGACTGCGAATAAGGCCTGGATGCTCAAAGGCAATTGTTGAATTTGTGATAGCCGTCCGCAGGCGCTCGGTGACGAACGCGGGGTTGAGAAAAACGACGGTATAGTTGAGTTCCGGCCCGACATCCCATTCGCCTTCGATTTCGATCGCCGCTGGAAAAATCGCCAATTGGGATTTCCCCACGAACCGGCAATCGACCGGCCGACCATCGACAGTCGCATTGAGCCGTCCGGCGCCCTTCGCAAACCAGAACAGCGACAATTCGGGTTGCTTGAAGTGCCAGTACATCCGCCCCTGACATTCACGGCGAAGAACCTCGATCCGCATGCTTGTCGTGTCGGTGATGACTGACGACACCAGATCGCCGCCAACCACGCGAACATACTTTTCGCCGGCCTGTCTCATGCCGTCCTCCGATCGCGCTACAAACACCTTGGCTGCAGTGCGGTGAGTTCATTAGGTTCCAAAGAAGAATGGACTAAACGAGGTCGAAAATCGAGTGATTTTCTTGCACGGCGAGTCCCATGCTGCGTTGCAACCGGCCGCAAGGCGATCGAATTGAATCCCAAATAGGCTTCGCAAGGTGGTTTTCACGCGGGTCGCTCGATGTCGGCAGAGTAGTACACCCTCCGATAGAGCCCCTGCTCGAGCGAGGAGAGGAATCTGGAGACCTCCAAGCTGGTTATTCGTAAGACGTGAAACCCTTTTAAGCCTGAAGGGTCATAACCATCGTAATGGTGGTTGTTTATGAAGTCTGGGAAATGAGCTTCATGGGAAAAGTCCACGCGCGACTTTTGCTGCTCTTACCCGTTCCACACCGATTGCCAACATAAGACCTTCGCCCGCGGCGAATTCATGGTCCACTCCGTCGAGAATCTGAGCGACCACGATCTTTGCTATACGACGGTGGAATTCCTCGATAGTCCAAACGCGGCACTGCCTGTCCCCGACAGCGTGCGGCGCAAAGCTTAGTTATGCAGGAACCGGTACAATCAAGCTGCCAGATGCAGAAGTACGCGCATCAACGGAATCCAGCACGTTCGATCCGAACAGACAGAGTGGTTGATGCGACGTGAGCAAAATCGAACTTCGATCCACTGGGGAAAGAACGCACCTGCATTAGCTTGAAGATCAATTCATTGACCCGTTATGGTGGGCACACGCTTGTCTCGAATTTAATTCCCGGTCGCCTTTGAGGATTCGACAATTTTCCCCCACTTCGTAATCTCTTCATTCACAAACGATTTAAAGGGTTCTCCGGTAAGGTGCCCGGGTTCGACGCCAAGTTTTCTAAAGGCTTGAGCCATATCCTCGGATGCCATGATCTTCTTCATCGCCCGCTCGAGCTCTGTCCGGGCCTCATCCGAAAGACCAGCCGGCGCATAAAGACCAAACCAAGCGGAGGCGGAATAGCCCGGAAGATTGCCGGCCTCCGCAATCGTCGGTGTATTGGGAAGAGACGAAACACGTTCGCCGTTCGTCACAGCAAGGATTCTCAGCTTTCCGGCTTCTGCATTCGCCAGAACAGTCGGCAATGAATCAAACATGACTTGGATATGGCCGCCAATTAGATTGGCCATGGCAGGCGCCGCACCTGGATAAGGCACATGCATCATGTCGATGCCAGACATCGACTTAAATAACTCCCCAGCCAGGTGATTAGCACTTCCGACCCCCGGTGATCCGAAATTCAAGGTCCCGGGTTTCTCCTTCGCATACTTGATAAGATCTGCGACCGAATAGACTGGCAAGTCTGGATTGACGACCAATGCATTCGGCACAAGCGCAACGAGCGCTATCTCGGTGAAGTCCTTCTTCGTGTCATAAGGCAAACTTTTCTGCAAAGTTGGATTGATGACGTGGTGCGTTGACCCCAGCAAGATATGCGAGCCGTCTGGCGCAGCACGCGCCACGAACTGGGTACCTACCGTTGCACTCGCCCCAGGCCGATTCTGAATCACGACAGTCACGTCGAGCTCCTTGCCGAGCCGCGCGCCCAACTCTCGCGCGAGCACATCGGTTGTGCCTCCCGCCGGGAAAGGCACAGTGAGCTGCAACTGATTGACCGGATAGGATAGCGCTGCTGTGGAGTGTGCGGCTCCGAAGGCGATGCCGATCGCAACAAGCGCTTGGACAACTCTCATAACTTCTCCTTTAAAGCTCACGCTTCTACTCGACCTAAAGTTCGCCAGAAGAACAAAACAGTCGCTCAGCGAAAATCGTAAATGCCGTGTACGAGCTGCGCAAGCGGTGATCAGCTATGCCTTCATCAAGAGAGAATTAGAAATGCGAGAAGGGTTTGCCGGCCCGAGTACGCTTTGTTTCCTGAACCGGCGAAGACATGCGCAATCGCGATGCCGTATGCCACAACTTTGGAAGAAATTGCTCAACCGCAGTTTTATGCGTGAACTCGCCTGAAGCTAAGCTCACGTTGATTGCAGCAATAACGCCACCACTCATGTCGCGCACAGGCACGGCGAGCCCACAGATCGAATCGTCGAACTCTCGCTCGCCCCAAGCGTAGCCTTGCTTGCGCACCTTAAGTATTTCGGCCTTCAATTTCACTGGGTCGGTGATGGTGACACTCGTCAACCGGTGAATCTTTATCTTGCGGAGAAATTGATCGATCTCGTCATCCGAAAGTCCGGAAAGAAGCACTCGCCCCATTGATACTGCGTATGCGGGTATCAAACTTCCAAGAGACGGACTGACCGGGAGAATGCGCTTCGCGTGTTGTCGCTGCAGGTAGACGATGTCTGCGCCATCCAGCACCGAAAGAGCACAAGATTGTTTGCTGACTGCGCTAAGCTCTTCCAATGCGACTTGTGCTTCCCGCCAATAGGGTAACGTAGAGAGATAAGAAAGGCTCAGCCGAAGGACGCGGGGTGTAAGCCAATACAGCTTTCCATCCGTGCGGACTATTTCGAGATCAATCAAAGTGAGGATGAACCGTCTTACCGCTGTACGCGGGAGTTTGGTTGCATCTGCCAGATCCGCAAGCGAATGACGTCCGGGTGCTTGGCCCAACACTTCGATGACCGTTAGACCTCGCGCGAACGACCGCACGAAAGCTTCACTCTCTGACGTTGCCATTTCAACAAGCCTTGACAGACAAGATCCGATGACCTTTAGCTCAACCGTATAGCGGATGATAATGACCGCTAAGCGGTCATACGTCAACGTTGTTAAAGGAAGCTGGAGAGCGCAATGACGGCGGAAATGAAAGCAGCGGATCTATCCAGAAACGTCGTGTCTGCTGAAGACCTCGTTGCTCACGCGTCTATGGACCGGCTGTTCATCGATGTGAGGTTGGGTGATCCAGAGGAAGAGCTGACGAGCTTTCGGACCTGCCATGTCTTCGGCGCTGTCCACGCCCAGATACGCGATGTATTCGCGGCTCCGCCGACCCAAACGACAGGAAATCTGCCGCTTCCATCAATAGAAAGCTTGCAGCGACACCTTGATCGCTGGGGTGTTGGCAAGGAAACCGAAATCATTGTGTACGGACCAACGCCTGCACTCGCCGCTCGGGGTTGGTGGGTTCTAAAATGGGCGGGCTTGCAAAAGGTTCGCATTCTGGATGGTGGACTAACTGCCTGGATGGCGGCAGGAGGCGCTGTCGCGCAGGGCGACAAGATTGCGCGCGACTCGGCATCGA
>CAZQMD010000183.1:0-9918 GCA_964594185.1 uncultured Afipia sp.
GGCACCGATGCGGGGGGTGTTCCGGGACTACCAGGCGCCGATCGCCCGCAACGGAGCCAGGGCCGCGAGCTCGCTACGGCGCGGTGGGGAATGCCGTCGTCATCAAAGGCGTTGATGGCCGCCACTAAAAAGCGGGCCGAAGAACTGCAGGCCAAGGGCAAGACCGTCGATTTCAATGAATTGCTCAGAATGGAGCCGGACAACGGCACGACCAACATCCGCAACGTGAAGAGCAAACATTGGACCCGCTGGCTCGGCGTCGAAAACCGCTGCGTGGTACCGTTCAATTCGTTCAGTGAGTTCAACAAGGCCGAAGGCGGCGATATCTGGTTCGCGCTCGATGAGCCCCGTCCCCTCGCCTGCTTCGCCGGCATCTGGATCAACTGAACGTCCGTGCGGAAGGTCAAGGAAGGCGAGACCACGAATGACCTCTACGCATTCCTCACGACGGAGCCGAACGCCGAGATCGGCGCCGTCTACCCGAAGGCGATGCCGGTGATCCTGACGACGCCGGAAGAGGTTGAGACTTGGACGACGGCTCCTTCGGACGAAGCGCTAAACGCTGCAGCGGCCTCTACCCGACGCGACGCTGCGGATCGTCGCCCGCGGTGTCAAGGAAGACCCGCCCGGGTCGGCGGTATGACGGGCAAAACCAGCGGCCGCTCGTCACGGCAAGGTCACCTATGTCTTGGTCGCGTTATACGCATGCGTCGCCGGGCGGGCTTCGCCTTAAGGCCGCAGGCTCGATCAGCGCGCCAATGCCGCATCGCCTCAGCAGAAAACGGCCCCCCGCAGGAGCATGAGCATAGCGACACCGAAGGCGGCACGCGGGACCGGATGCAGCGACGAGATCGGTAGAGAAGGGTACCCGAAGGGCCGAGGCGCCGCAGGCGGCTCGGAGAGCGAAGCGAGTAGAGCCCGCTTCCGGCGAAGCCGGATGGAGGAAGTTGCCTCCGGCTTCAACGTGAGCTGCTCGACGATATCCCGGTTGAAACCCGTGGACGCAACTGGTTAGGAAATGGCGGATCGTATGTGCCGACGCGCCCCTCACGGGCTAACCAGGAAATTCACATGGCGCGTTGGATGGTGACGGTCTTGGTCACCAAGGACAAAGATCAAATCGGTCACGAAATGTACGCCGTCGCGATCAACGATGCAGCGCAAGCGATAGAGACCGTGTTGAAGGCAGCCGCTGGAGAGGCGGCGGTGGTCAATGGTAGAATCGACGAGACATGGATGAGAAGCGCTCGGCTGAAAGCGGTCGGGATTCTGAAGATACTGGATAATAAGGCCGACCCGCTTACCAGTCGCGTGAAGCGACACTAGTTCCCGAGCACTTGAATGTCTTAACTGCTCTCGATTGTATCGATAGGCAGGAGGCTTGATGTCGAAACCCAGGTGGGCGCCGCGGCATGCGAAATGGGGGCCGGTCAAGCCGGGGTTTTGGCCTATTTGGCACGCCAACAAGGATTCACTGCGGGACAACGGCTATTCTGTCCGAAAGAACGAGGATCGTCAGTGGCAAGTCCGGTTTGTACCCGGCACCTACAAGGGTTGGCCGCCAGTCAAAAAGCCGGAACCAATTTTCGTGCCGGCAGGCATGAAGGCTTCCTGCCCGAACTGCGGACAAACCAGAGTTATTCCGCGCACGGAAGCTCATAAAGATTGCGGCATTTGCGGTGACCGAATTCCGCCCGAGGGTCAATGACCCATGCTTCAAAGAGTGTCAGCTGGCATCGGACTCTTTTCAGAATTGCGGCCTTCGTCCTCGAGTTTTTTCCGGCGGGTATTCGCCGCAACCACATATGAGTTGAGCTTGTTAAAGTCCGCCTCGATCTCCGTGAACTTGGGTAGATCGGCGGGGACGCCTGCGGCTTGATCATGGCCGGAGTACTTGGAGCACCGCGTCATTCCAGCGTACACCGTCTCATAGTCCGACTTGTCGACATGGGCTGCTCTTAATTGCATGGTGGCCACGTTTGGTCGAAATCGCCCGACCACGCCGGCGAATAGAACTTCCTCGATGGTGTGCTCCCAGGTCTCGCGCATCTTGGTGTAGATACTAGTCACAAACGATCGCTCGGCCTCGTCGGCTTCCGAATACGTTGGCTTCTTTGCTTTGAGCAGACCATCGATGATCGGAAGCCTCTTTGTAACGCTCATCGAAACCCACGGTTGCTGGCCGTCATCGATAATGCCGAAGCGTCCGTCACCATGCTTGGCAATCCATTCTTGCCGCAGGGGGACCTTCATATCCTTAGCTTCTTCGAATACGGCGTGATGAAAGAACAGGTTGTGCGTGAAGATGATCACTTGCCTACGGGCTTTTGCCTCTTTCACCAGCCGCTTTGCAACCGCCTCCATCCGGGCGTGGTCAAGCGACGATACCGGATCATCAACGACGATGCCGTGCCTCACGCCGACCTCTTTCAGCTCGGCAAGAAAGCCTGCCAGAGCAAGTGCGCGCTTTTCCCCTTCGCTCAGAATGTCGCTGTTCTTGCCGACCTTCTGCTTCGCCTCCAGCCCGATCTGGACTTTGCTCTTGCCCACCTCTCCCCGGTCAGACAGTTTTAGCGGCAGATGCCCGAGGTCGAGGGCGCCGATCTCGTCCTGAAGGCTATTTTGCAGGGATGTGGTCAAAACCTTGCGCCGCATACGCGTAATGAGCGACGTAATGCCGGCCACCGAACAGGCTGTCGTGCAAGCCTTGGTCTTGACCAGCAGCTCAAGCGAGTTGCGCCGCGCCACGAACGTTTCAATATCGGCGGAGAACTTCTTCCGCGCTTCAAGTTCATCGAGCTTTTGCTGACGCTGAATGCGTTTGGCGGCCTGATCCGGCGTCGGTTTCAGGTCGTCGATCTCTTTCGCGAGGACAGTGGCTTCTGCCACCAGATCGTCGATCACAATGCGGTCTAGATCTGGGAGACCACCAAGACTCGCGTAGTCGACGGCCTTAATGGCTAATGAAGCAAGACTGTGGCGCTCTTGGCTGGCGGTGTAAAACTGGTCAAGCCGATCCACCAGCGCTTGGCGGGGTTTCGATGCTTCGACGAAATTAACCAGCTTGTCCTTGATGTCCTGACCGCCAACGATTTTGAGGTCGAGGATCGCTTTGGCCCTTTCGCCAAAATCCTTTTTGGCGGCCTCAGCGTCGGCATTGGCGCGGCCTTCAACATACGCATCAAAAGCGGCCAAGCGTTCTTGTGCCTGCGCATCGAGCGGCTGATGACAGAGCACGCACGTATTGGCATTAGCCAGCTGGGGCGGCTCAACGGTGGGAAACGCTTCGGCCGCAAAATCGCGCGCATACATCAGCATCTGACGCCAAGTATCGCTGCCCAGCTGCGGGACCGCTGATTCAGCTGCAAGGGCGGAAGCGGCTGCTTTCGCGGCGTCCCGTGACTGAGCAGCCTTCTGCCGCGCCTCTTTCAGGGCCGCTAGGCCATCGTTGCCGAGGGCCTTAAAGATAGCGTTCGCATCGGCGACAAACGTATCGACCGCTGACTTGGCCGCCTCCTTGACCCTCTTAACAAGTGCCGGGTCGCTCCCCAGCTCCAGCTTGATTGCCTGAAGATCAGCCTCGTCCTTCTCCTCCCACACGGCGAAAGACCGCATGGAAGCCTCGTCTGGTAGCTGTTCGTCAGCTTTCAGCCTTGCCAGCATGGTCGAGATTTTCGTGGGCTTGTCATATCCCTGCGGCAATGGGGCCTGGTGGGCTTTGACCAATCGCGCCTCTTCGGCCCTGAAGCGCCCGTCTAGGGTGCGGACCGCCTCAGCGAGATTGGTCAGCAGTGCGAGTTCGAAGGGTAAAAACTCGATGTTGCGCTCAGCGTCGACATAAAGCCCGGCCGCATCACTGTCGAAGACGGATATGCGGCCCAGTTCGGGCGGCGGCGCATTCCGATCATCCCAAACGACGGTACGGGCCTTTTCCCCATCGACACGGAAGGTCAGGGTGACTTCGCGTGGATCGGCTGAGGCCGGCTCGAACACGTTGCCGCGCAAGGTCACGTCATGCAGACAGTGGCAGATTTTCTTGGCGACGCGACAATAGCCACTCTTGCCCGAACCGTTGGCCCCGTAGATGAGTGTGATGCCATTGATAGCAAACTTGATCGGTGGTTGCCCCGCCGCCAGACGGTCGATGTTGCGAAGCGGGCCGATCGAGCCCAGAACGGTGACGGGAGCGAACTTGTTGCCGGCCTTGAGATGCGTCTTTGTCAAGGCAGGCCAGACCGGCGACGTTCCCGCAGCGATCCTTGCGTCCCTCTTTACTGCCTCCTCAAGCTGGTCGAGTTCTTCAGCGTCCAGCTTGGGCTTGGCGGTCAAGAGCCGGATGGCTTCCTGTTGCCAGCTGGGACGTGCCGCACACCAATCAAATAAATCGCTGTCGCCTGTCATGGCCACCCCAATACCGATTGTAGGTATAGATAGATAAAATCATGGATTGTGCAGTGGATGTCTGTCAGGTTGTATTGTCAAGCTGCAGGCTGGGGGCACCCCGTTCCCCGTGGCCGCCTGAAGCGAGATCGGCCAGTCCCTTTTTGAAGCGCAGCTCGGCGAACATCCGCGCAATGCGAAGCCGCTTAAAGGCTTCAGCGGTGTACTGGAGATTCGCGACAACTTTGACGGCGATACCTATCGGACGGCCTACACAACGCGGCTGGAGGGTCCTGTACGTCCTGCACGCGTTTCAGAAGAAATCCACCAGGGGAATTGCCACACCGCAAAGGCACGTTGACCTGATTCGGCAACGCCTGCGGGACGCCGAGTCTATTTATAAGGCAACAAAAGGAGACCGAGCCGCTAGACTGGTCGAAATGAAACAACCTGACTTATCCAAGCTGCTCCGGGGTCAATTTAAGCTGGTTTCAGTGGAAAAGCTGATGCGGATGCTGACAGCGTTCGACCAGGATGTCGAAATAACGGTAAAGCCGCACAGGAAGCGCGGCGAGGCCGGCCGGATCACGTTCATTCCGGCCTAAAGGTACTGGGGGGTTCATGTCATTCAAAGCAACCGTGGCTGGAACTGCGCACGAACCCCTCCTCAACTGCCCCAATTGCAACTACGAAATCCGGCTGACGGAGTCACTGGCGGCCCCCCTCCTCGCGGAGACTCGCCAACGTTTTCAGGAACAGCTTGCCAGCAAGGATGCCGAGGTCGCGCGCAAATCCGAGGAGCTGAGCCAGCAGCGCGAACAGCTCGCTAAGGATCGGGAAACGCTCGATGACCAAGTCAAGCAACGCCTGGCCGCGGAGAGGAGCCAGTTGGTTGCCGCTGAGGCCAAAAAGGCGCGCGAAGCTGCCGCAGCCGAATTGAAGGCGAAGGCAGATGAGACGGCCGAGCTCCGCCAAGCGTTGGAGGCCAACAACCTCAAGCTTGCCGAAGCGCAGCAGGCCCAGGCCGAGCTGATGCGCAAGCAGCGGGCGCTCGATGAGGAAAAGCGTGAACTCGATCTAACCATCGAAAAGCGCGTCCAAGCGTCGGTCGACCAGATTCACGCAAAAGCCCGGCAGGAAGCCGATGAGGCCGCACGGCTGCGGGTTGCGGAGAAAGACCAGACCATAGAGTCGATGACGCGGACCATCGAGGAGCTGAAGCGTAAGGCCGAGCAAGGATCGCAGCAGTCGCAGGGTGAGGTTCTCGAACTTGAGCTTGAGGAACTTCTGAAGAGCCGTTTTCCCATGGACGTCATTGAGCCCGTCGGCAAGGGTGAACTTGGTGCCGATATGATCCAGCAGGTCAATGGCCAGCTTGGCCAGCCTGCTGGCATCATCCTGTGGGAGACCAAGCGCACCAAAGCCTGGAGCGATGGGTGGCTGGCCAAGTTGCGCGACGATCAGCGCCGCTCCGGGGCCGATGTGGCGCTCATCGTTTCTCATACCCTGCCCAAACACATTGAGCATTTTGACCTGGTTGACGGCATATGGGTGGCTCACCCGCGCTGTGCCTTGCCGGTTGCCGTCGCTCTGCGCCAAGCGCTGGTCGACGTGAGCAGCTCTCGTCTCGTCCAGCAAGGGCAGCAGACAAAGATGGAGCAGGTCTACCATTACCTGACCGGAACCAAATTCAAGCAGCGGGTGGAAGCCGTAGTCGAGAAATTCAACGACATGCGCGACGATCTCGATAGGGAACGCAAATTCATGGGGCGCCAGTGGGCCAAGCGCGAGACGCAGATATTGGCGGTCGTCGACTCCACGGTTGGCATGGTCGGAGACCTTCAGGCCATCGCCGGCAAGGCCATGCCGGAGATTCCGAGCCTAGATGTGCAGCTTTTGGAGCATGACGCTGACACCGAGAGAAAAGCGGGATGAGCGAACTCGCAAAGGGAATTGAGGCATTCGTCGCTTACGCAAAAACCCTGAAGGGTGACGAGAAGGGAGAAGCTCAGGTTTTTTGCGACCGGCTATTCCAGGCTTTCGGCCATAAGGGTTACAAAGAGGCCGGTGCCGAACTCGAATACCGAGTGAAAAAGGCTTCAGGCAAAGGAACGAACTTCGCCGACCTGGTGTGGAAGCCGCGACTTCTTATCGAAATGAAGAAGGGCAGCGAAAAGCTGCATCTTCATTACCAACAGGCTTTCGACTACTGGCTGAACGCGGTTCCCAATCGCCCTCGTTACGTCGTTCTGTGCAACTTCAAAGAGTTCTGGATTTACGATTTCGACAAGCAGCTCAACGAGCCCGTGGATATCGTGCGGCTCGAAGACCTGCCGAACCGCTACACGGCGCTAAACTTCCTGTTCGCGGACAATCCGGACCCTCTTTTCGGCAACGACCGCGAAGAGGTTTCGCGTATTGCTGCAGCAAAGGTCGCTCAGCTGTTCCGATCGATGGTCGCACGCGGCGTTCCGCGAGAGCAGGCGCAGCGTTTCGTGTTGCAGGCGGTCGTCGCGATGTTTGCCGAAGACATCGACATGATGCCGGCCGGAACGACCCTGAGACTGGTGCAGGATTGCCTTGAGCACGGGCAAAACTCATACGATGTTTTTGGCGGCCTGTTCCAGCAGATGAACAACAAGACAGCTGCCAAGGGCGGTCGCTACAAAGGCGTTCCCTATTTCAACGGCGGTCTTTTTGCCACGGTTGCGCCCGTCGAGCTGACCAAGAAAGAGCTGGAGCTGCTCGGCAAGAAGGATGAAGGGGCCGCTTGGCAGAACTGGGCCAAGATAAATCCAGCGATCTTCGGCACCATCTTCCAGCAGAGCATGGATAAGGGAGAACGGCACGCCTATGGCGCGCATTTCACTCACGAGGCCGACATTCAACGGATCGTCGGGCCTACGATCGTGCGCCCCTGGCGGGAGCGTATTGACGCCGCAAAGACAATGACGGAGCTGTTGGAGATTAGAAAAGCGCTCCTCAACTTCCGTGTGCTCGATCCGGCCTGTGGCAGCGGCAATTTCCTTTATGTCGCCTACAGAGAGATGGTACGCCTCGAAATCAGACTCATGGCCAGGCTGGACAAAGAGTTCAGCTGGAAGACCATTCAGAAGCAGGCCCAGGCCACGTCACTCATTAGTCCTCGTCAATTTTTTGGCGTTGATCGGGACTCTTTCGGCGTCGAGCTTACAAAAGTCACGCTGATGCTCGCGAAAAAGCTCGCCTTGAACGAGGCCGCCGATGTTCTGGAGCGCGACCAGATCGAATTGCCCTTGGCGGAAGATGATGCTCTTCCTCTCGACAATCTCGACGGAAATATCCTGTGCCGTGACGCGCTGCTGTCAGAATGGCCCGAGGTCGATACGATCATCGGCAATCCGCCGTACCAGAGCAAGAACAAGGCCCAGCAAGAATTCGGACGCGCCTATCTCAACACTATTCGAGGGGCTTTTCCGGATATCGACGGACGGGCCGACTACTGCGTCTACTGGTTTAGGAAAGCGCACGACCAGCTTAAGCCGGGTCAGAGGGCGGGCCTGGTCGGCACAAACACGATTCGCCAGAATTATTCCCGCATCAGCGGCCTTGACCATATCGTCAAGCATGATGGCACGATCACCGAAGCGGTCTCGACTATGCCGTGGTCAGGCGACGCGGTCGTCCACGTATCGATCGTGAACTGGGTAAAGGGCGAGGACGATGGCAAGAAACGCCTATACATCCAGTCGGGAAACGACCCCGCCGGGGGTTGGGACTACAAAGATTTGGAAGAGATCAATACCTCGCTCTCGTTTTCGACTGACGTGAGCCAAGCGGAACGCATCAAGGCGAACGCTGAAAAAGGCGGCTGCTACCAGGGTCAGACACACGGTCACAAGGGTTTCCTTCTAGAGCCGACCGAAGCGAAAGCGATGATGAAGGCCAACAAGGCGAACGCGCAGGTGCTCTTCCCGTTCTTGATCGCCGACGACTTACTCGGCGCTGTAGACAAACTCGAATGCAGATACGTCATCGACTTTCAGCCGCGCGATCTTTTGAAGGCCAAGGCATTCAAGCAACCGTTTGAGCATCTGGAGCAGACGGTGCTCCCCGCACGGAAGGAAGCGGCAAAGAAGGAGCGTGCACGAAATAAGGAAGCCTTGGACGACGATCCCGAGGCGAAGGTCAACAAGCACCACGAAAACTTTTTAAAGCGCTGGTGGCTGATGTCCTACCCGCGCGAAGACCTGATGCGGACCCTCGCCCCGCTGTCGCGATACATCGTATGTGCACGGGTCACACACCGGCCGATCTTCGAATTTGTTTCGACGGCCATTCATCCGAATGATGCACTGAGCGTGTTCGCGCTGGAAGATGACTACTCTTTCGGTATCCTCCAGTCGGGCATCCATTGGGAGTGGTTCATCAATCGCTGCTCAACGCTGAAGGCAGACTTTCGCTATACGTCGGATACCGTCTTCGACAGCTTCCCCTGGCCTCAGCAGCCGACAACCGAGGCGGTTCGCCTCGTCGCCAAGCGGGCGGTCGAGGTGCGGCGCTTGCGATCACATCTGCGGGCGAAGCATGAGCTTTCACTACGAGAGCTATATCGGGCGATCGAAGGGCCCGGAGAACACGCCCTGAAGAAAGCACATAAAGCGCTGGACGACGCCGTACGCGACGCTTACGGCATGTCCAAGAAGGCCGATGTGTTGGAAGCACTGCTGGAGCTGAACGAAGCTGTCGCCTCGGCTGAAGCCGATGGCAAGCCGGTCGTTGGGCCTGGAATCCCGCCGTCAGCAAAGAAGCTGAAAGACTTGGTCACGACCGACAAACTCACGGTGTAGGACGACCGTGCAATCGCAAATACGATTGCACGATTCAAAGTGAACTAAAAACCGGGGGTATGGACGCGCCGGCAGGGCTTGAACCTGCAACCTCCTGCCCCTACTCTCCAAGTGTCAGCTAGGATTTCAAAGAACGGCAGGGCTCTATCCGGTTGAGCTACGGCGCGAAGCTGGTTAGGCCCCTCCCTTCACAACCGAAAGCTTGGGCTTGCCCTTCCTGCTTGCCCTTGCGGCCTTTGCCTGAATCTTTTCATCACGCTCCTGGATTTTTTCGAGCGCATATGGCTTGGCGGCCGCGATCAGGCCGTCCAGGTGGTAGACATTGGTCTGGCTACCGTTTGCTGAGCTGCGCCGTTCTTCCCGCCTGATTAGTCTAGCCGCTTCCATGGCAGCAATCCTGCGCTGAACGGTCCGCGGTTCGATGTCCATGGCCGCTGCGATGGTTCGCTTGGACGGAAACGGCTTGCCTTCTGCCGTCCACCAATAGGACGCGATGTGCAGGATGATGTTGATGTCGATCGCATCCAGCCCCAGGGCACGCTGGCGTTCAAAGATGACGTTCGGCAGGACCGTCCACCCGGCCTTCATCAAGGTGGCGGTCCACTTCTTTTCGTTGACCTTAAGCTGGGTAACTTCCGGTGCTGGTGCTGTGTTTGCGGATTCCGCTCGATGTCGCCCAGCATTCCGAGATGATCTCGCCCACCATTCC
>CAZQMD010000184.1:0-9914 GCA_964594185.1 uncultured Afipia sp.
CCGCGCTCCTGTCTTGAATGCCAATGGCAACTTCGGCACTGCAGGAACGACTGCTCCTCCTGCTGGTATTGCGTACTTGGGCACGGGCGCGCTTGCGACCCAGCTCAACGGAACCGCCGGTCAGCATTCGCCTGACTTCGTCGGTAACATCAAGATCGACCAGGCGGCCTTCACCGCTCAGTTGTCGGGCGCTGCCCACAACGTCTCTGGCAGCTACTACAGCACGGCTGTTGGTGGTCTTGGCGGAACCATGGTTGAGCCTAACGGCCATCCGGGCGACGTTTGGGGCTTCGCGATCGCTGGGGGCCTTCAGCTGAAGAACCTTCCGACTGGTCCCGGCGACAAGCTCTCGGTTGACGTCACCTACACCGACGGTGCTCCGAAGTACGTCATCAGCGGCGTGACCGCCAACGTGTTCGACAAGTTCAGCGGCGACACCAACTTCGCTGGCAGCTATCAGTCGTTCGCATCCGCCAACCTGTATGACGGCGTCTACGGCTTGAACGGCAGCATCGAGAAGACTAAGGTTTGGGGTGTTCGCGGCGCGTTTGTTCACAACTGGACTCCGAATTGGGAAACCAGCGTGTTCGGCAGCTACACGAACGTTGATTACAACACCAACGCTTCGGTTGCGATCTGCGCAACGCAGGCCAATGCTCGTGCCGTTTCCACTACCGGTACTGCCAACGGCTTCACCTGCAACCCGGACTTCAAGATCTGGCAGGTCGGTACGCGTACCGCATGGACTCCTGTTACAAACCTGACCTTCTCGGGTGAGTTCCTGTACACCTTCCTCGATCAGTCCAACACGGGTTCGATCGTGACAACTGCAGCTGGCCTCGGCAACAGCTTCAAGCCAGCCGCGACCTATGACTACAAGGACCAGGGCATCTTCTCCGGCAACCTCCGCGTTCGCCGCACCTGGTAATAACAACCGCCTAACGGCGATTGTTACCTGAACTAAAAGAACCCCCGGCAGGAAACTGCCGGGGGTTTTTCTTTATGTGATTTTCCTTCGCGACAGAAAAGAGAACGGACTGCTTGCTGGGCATACCCCGTGTTCCTGCGAAGTCAGGATGGATAGGACAGCACGTCGGGATACAGCTCAGGAAAGAGCCGCATCTCCAGCAAGATAGAGTTCAGGGCATGCCAGTCCGGCCGGAGCCTGTCATTGGGTCGGCGAGGAGCCGAACCCGTTGACCGGGATGACCGGTGAATCGCTGAGAGGATGCAGTCGTCTAAGTCGCGACCCGTTAGGTCCCGTCGCAGCGCGCACAGAAGGCGACGATGCGATCCATCGTGGCCTTGTCCGCCAGCAGCGGCGCGTGGCCCTGATCTGGGACTGTGACGAGCTCGATGTCCGGACGCCGCGCAATCATGTCCTGCACGCCCTGGCGCGAGAGCAGGTCGGACAGTGCGCCATGGATCAGCATCAGTGGAACGCCGGCCATCGCATCGAACAGTTCCCAGACTTGCGGCAGGGGATTCGCCGGATCGAGCCCGTCCAGCGTGTGCGACAGCTTCAGGTCATAGGTCCGCTCCAGACCGCCGCTGGCCTTTTCCCGGAACGCGCGGCGCGCCCATGCCATCCATTCGTCGTCCGTCAGCGATGGAAACACGGTGCCGAACAGCTCCTTCAGGCCTCGCGCGGCCTCGTCCCAGGTCTGTCGCGGCGGTGGATCGGCGATGTAGCCCTTGATCTTCATCAGGCCGCCGATCTCCAGTGCCGGGCCGATATCGTTCAGGATGACGCCCGCCAGCAGTTTTGGCTGCGCCGCAGCCATCGCCATCGAGATCAGGCCGCCGCGCGATGTGCCGAGCAGAATGGCGCGGGAGATCCCGAGCGAGGCTGCGATCGCCAGCACATCCCCAAGCTCGACAGGGACTGCGTACTTGGCCGGGTCCGGATCGTAGTCAGACAGGCCGCGGCCTCGATAATCCACTGAAACAACCTTGCGGGGCGCAGCCGGGCTGGTGGCAATGGCGCGTGCGATGTCATCGAAATCATCGGCCGTTCGCGTCAGGCCGGGCAGGCAGAGCACGGGCAGGGCCGTACTGCTGTGAGGGCCGATCACCTTGGCATGGAGTTTCAAACCGTCGGCTGACTGGCAGAAAACATCGCGGAATTGTGCGGACATTTGGCGTCACCCTGAGGAGCCGTAGCGCAGCGAAGGCCTCGAAGGGCGACACGCGTGCTGAATGGATTTGGCCGTTCATTCTTCGAGGCTCGCCGCTAATGCGGCGCGCACCTCAGGATGACGGATCGGACTTCGGCCAAATCTATTCCACACCCGCGCCGCGGCGCAAATCCGCTTCGATCAGCAGTTTGCTGCCGCCGCCGAATCGCGAGCGGTACACCTGCAGGTTTTCCATGATGCGCTGGACATAGTTGCGGGTCTCGGCGAAGGGGATTTGCTCGACCCAATCGACCGCATCTACCTTCGGATCTCGGGGATCGCCGTACCGCTCGATCCATTTGCGCACGCTGCCGCGCCCGGCATTGTAGCCAGCGAAGGTCATGATGTAGGAGCCGCGATAGTCCTCGATCAGCCCGCCGAGTTCGGCGGCGCCAAAGGCGGCGTTGTAGGCCGGGTCGCTCTTCAGCCGGGCAAGGTCGAACGTCGCGCCGTGACGCTTGGCGACGTATTTGCCGGCGGCGGGCGTCACCTGCATCAGTCCGTAAGCTTGCGCGGGTGAAACAACTGACGGATTGAATGCGCTTTCCTGCCGGGCAATGGCGTAAACGATCGCCTTTTCGACCTCGGGACCGAAGTCCTTGTAGGGCGGGATGCCGATCACCGGATAGGCATAGTGATCGAACGGCATGCCGCGGTTCAGGGCGGCTTTGCCGACCATCAACATGCCGCGCGCATCGTTGTGGCGCTGGGTGAGCTCGCAGAGCGCGAGCAGGCCGTCCATGTCGGCGCGCTCGCCCATGTCGGCGAGGATCGGAATAGCGATTTCACGCTCGTCCAGCGCATACAGGAGGTCGACGGCGCGGACGACTTCAAGCCGTTCGCCGCCGCGCGAGCGGCCGGGCACGCCGTTCAACGCAATCTGCGGCAATCCAAGTTTGGCGCGAGCAAGCTGTCCGTAGTAGCTGGTCGATTGCGCCCCAGCCGATTCATAGGCCGCGCGCGCATCCTGAGAACGCCCGGCGGCCTCAGCGGCGCGGCCCTGCCAGTAGCCTGCGCGTGCCAAAGCGGTTGGATTGACACTGCCGATTCCGATCCGTGAGAAGTGCTGCGCCGCGAGGTTTGGATCGTTGAGAAAACGCAGCGCGATCCAGCCTGCCGTGAATTCCTGCTCGGTCTTGTAGATGTCGCGCGCGGGCAGCGACGCATCGCGCGCGACGGCGTAAGCGGCTCGGGGCTCGTTGGTGTCCAGCAGCTTGCGGGCGAGCAGCCGCCGTTCGATCCACCACTCATCCGGGTTCACCAACCGCGCCGGATCGCGCGGTGCGGCCTGCATGGCGCGCGCCTCTTCAACGAATTTGTCTTCGCGCCGCAACCACTGCGCCTTGCTGAAAAGATAGAGCGGATCGTTATGCAGATCGCTCGGAACGGCGTCGAGCAGCGCCTTCGCGTTCGAGGCCTTCTTGTTGAGCGCGGTGCGTGCCTTTGCCAGCGCGACATGGCCGCTGCCCAGGCGCTTTGCGGATCGCAATGCGGCTTCTGCATTGTCGCCGCTATACAGCAGCATATCCATGCGGACCTTGATGTCGCCCGCTGTCAGCAGCGTGCCGAACCGATCGAACGCGGTGTCTTCAGTGTCCGAGGAAAACGGATCGCCGCGCCATGCTTCGCGCACCAGCCGTTCGGCGCTAGCCCTGTCGCCGCGCGCCAGCAGCAGGCGCGCAAGCATGAACCGGCCCTTGGCGGAGATCGGTTGTTCACCATTGAAAAACGCAAGGACGGCGGAATCGTCGCGCTTGTCATCCCACAGTGCGGCTTCGCCGCGGCGCCGCAGGAAACTCACACTCGGCCACGCTGGATTCTCGGTGATAAATGCCTTGTAGCGGTCCGAGGTCGCGCCGTTGTCGTCGCTGCGCAGGATCAGCCATTCGGTCAGCTTGCGCGCGACGGGATCGGTCAGCGAGGCCTGAAGCTGCGTCGCATCGGCCGGCTTCCTTTTGCGCACGAGCTCAATGATCTGCTCAAGCGTCTCCATGTCCGCTTTCGAGGTGGACGAGGTGCTGGACAGCGCCAAAGCCACCGAAGGTTTTCGGGGCGGCGCGGCGCGGGCTGCGGGAGCTGGCGCAGCCTGAGCTGCCTTGGCAGACGACTGCGGCTGATCCGGTTTTGCGGGCGCTGTCTGCGGTGTCACGTTGCGGGGCACCGGACGCGGCTTTGGCAGGGGAACCGCGGAAGCCGCATGAGACACCAGCGCAAGAATGCCAGCGCTGAGGACAATAGCCGTCATGCGCGCCGAGCGGGTTCGTCCCGAACATGAAGGAGCAAATCGCATCATGGGCGGCCTCTGCGGCGAATCATCCAAGACCTTCGCCTTCAGGTTTAGTGCATTGAATATGTGGACAAAACATCAAATGTGTTAGAACCGGCACAATGCCGCAACACCGCGGCAAAATCGCGGCTGGCTCGGGGTCGTTTCGGCACCGGGAACGGTATGCACGTGCCCCGGGACTTTCATCGCGCTTCGGGACTCGGTATCAATCAATCATAAATCGCAGCATTTGCGATGCGTTCGGAGAATGACAATGGCAACCAAGACGAATTTCAGGGGGTCTCTTACCGCCTTGGTGACGCCATTCAAAAATGGGGCGCTGGACGAGGGCGGCCTGCGCGAACTCGTGAGCTGGCAGATCGAGCAGGGCTCGCATGGTCTGGTTCCGGTCGGGACTACCGGCGAAAGCCCGACGCTGAGCCATGATGAGCACAACAAGGTCACCGAGTGGTGCGTTGCCGAGGCGAAGGGCCGCGTTCCCGTCATCGCCGGTGCGGGCTCGAATTCGACACGCGAAGCCGTCGCCCTGGCGCAGCATGCCGAAAAGGCGGGCGCCGATGCTGTGCTCGTGGTGACGCCGTACTACAACAAGCCGACGCAGGAAGGGATGTATCACCACTTCAAGGCGGTGAACGATGCGATCGGTATTCCGATCATCATCTACAACATTCCGCCGCGTTCGGTTGTCGATCTCTCGGTCGAAACCATGACCCGGCTGTTCGAACTCAAGAACATTGCGGGCGTGAAGGATGCCACCGCCAATCTCGCGCGCGTCTCGCAGCAGCGTCATGCGATGGGGCCGGATTTCATCCAGCTCTCAGGCGAGGACATGACCGCGCTCGCCTACATGGCGGCCGGCGGCCATGGCTGCATTTCGGTCGTCGCCAATGTGGCGCCCAAGCAGTGCGCGGATTTGATGTCCGCCGTGTTCAAGGGCGACTATGCGGCCGCGCTGAAGATTCAGGATCGGCTGACCCCGCTCCATGATGCAATTTTCAAGGAGCCGGGTCTCGCGGGCGCCAAGCATGGCCTCAAGTTGCTGGGCCGTGTGCATGAGGAAGTGCGTTTGCCGCTGGTGCCGGTGACGCCGCCGACCGGCAAGGTCATCCACGATGCGATGGTCTATGCCGGGTTGCTTAACTGACAATTTTGGAAAGGGAATTCGCCGATGCTTGAGGAGTTCAAGAAATTTGCCCTGAAGGGCAATGTCGTCGATCTGGCGGTCGGCGTGATCATCGGCGCAGCGTTCGGAGCGATCGTGAACTCGATGGTCGGCGATGTCATCATGCCGATTATCGGCGCGGTGACCGGCGGCCTCGACTTCTCGAACTATTACGTCCCGCTGTCCAAGGCCGTCACGGCGACGAACCTCGCTGACGCCAAGAAGCAGGGCGCAGTGCTGGCTTACGGAAGCTTTCTGACGCTGACTTTGAACTTCCTGATCATCGCATTCGTGCTGTTCCTGGTGATCCGCCTGATGAACCGTCTGAAGGCCAAGGAAGAAGCCGCGCCAGCCGCACCGGAGAAGCCGACCAAGGATCAGGAATTGCTGACCGAGATCCGCGACCTTCTGAAAGCGAAATAAGTCACTATCTGTCAGCAGCAGAGATTCTGACGGCGGGGCGCGCCGTCAGGGCCGCATGTAAGGATTGCGTGTTTACGCGAGCCGCATTTTTCGCGTGAGCACACCGAGGCACCTGATGGCCGAGAAGAAAGAACCCACGATCAAGGTCATCGCCGAGAACCGCAAGGCGCGGTTCAACTATGCCATCGAGGATACCGTCGAGGCGGGCATCGTGCTGACCGGCACCGAGGTCAAATCGACGCGCAACGGCAAGACCACGATTGCGGAGTCCTACGCCGACTCCAAGGGTGGTGAGATATGGCTGGTGAACGCCAATATCCCCGAATACCTGCAGGCCAACCGCTTCAATCATGAGCCGAAGCGCGACCGCAAGCTGCTGCTGCACAAGAAGCAGATCAACAAGCTGATCGGCGCGATCGAGCGCGAAGGCATGACCCTCGTTCCGCTCAAGATGTATTTCAACGAACACGGCAAGGTGAAGCTTCAATTGGCTCTGGCCAAGGGCAAGAAGCTGCACGACAAGCGCGATACCGAGAAAAAGCGGGATTGGGCACGCGAGAAGGGCCGTTTGTTGCGAGCGAGGGGATAGCGATGAACCAGCCGAACCTGATGGATGTGGATTGGAGCAAGATCCCGGCACCTGTCGACGACGGGGCGGCTAAACATCTTGTTGGCACGAAGATTCCGCCGGTGGCGCTGCAGGCGACGGACGGATCGTCGGTGACGCTGGCGTCGCTTTCGGGCCGGACGGTGCTGTTCGCCTATCCCCGTACCGGGGAGCCCGGCAAGATCGGTCTCGTCGACGATTGGGACATGATCCCCGGCGCACGGGGATGCACCCCGCAGACCTGTGCCTTCCGCGATCTGTTCAAGGACCTGAAAGATGCGGGCGCGCAGCATGTGTTCGGGATTTCCACGCAGGATACGGCCTATCAGCACGCCATGGTGGAGCGGCTGCATGTGCCGTTTCAGATTTTGTCTGATAGCGATCTGACGCTGACGCACGCACTTAAGTTGCCGTCGATGGATGTCGCGGGACTGACGCTGATCAAGCGGCTCGCGCTGATCATCGACGACGGCACGATCACTCATGTGTTCTATCCGGTGTTTCCGCCGGACCGGAATGCGGGCGATGTGCTGGCATGGCTGCGGGCTAATCCGCGCTAGCCGAGATAGTCCCGCACGCTGAGAAATACCGCCCTGAACATCTCAGGCGTTAGAACGCGGGTGTTCGTGTTGTAGCGGGAGCAATGGTAGCTATCGAACAGCCGGACCGATCCGGCCTGATGCTGTGCACCATGGGCAAAGGGCGCACTCGATGCCCGAACGCCAAGCGTCTTCAGCGTTGTATCGTGCGCCACACGCCCCAACATGACGATGGCGCGCAGACGCGGCATCTCGTCGATCGCAGCCTTCATGAATGGGCGGCAGGTATTGATTTCAGCGGGCAGCGGTTTGTTCTGAGGCGGGACGCAGCGTACTGCGTTACTGATCCGGCAATCGGCCAGCGTCAGCCCGTCGTCCGGACGCGCTTCGAAGACCCCGTGAGCGAAACCGAGTTCGATCAGTGTCCCGTAGAGGAGATCGCCGGCGAAGTCGCCGGTAAAGGGCCGTCCCGTGCGATTGGCGCCCTGAAGGCCAGGAGCGAGGCCGATAATCAGAAGTTGTGCGTCAACCGGTCCGAACGAGGGTACCGGTGCATTGAACCAATGGGGGTGCTGCGCGCGATTGGCGTCGCGAAAATCCTTCAGACGGGGACAGAGCGGGCAGTCCCGGCCGGGTTCGTAGGATCGCGCGGAAACTGAAAAGGAAGGGCCGGCGCTGTTGCGCCGGCTCTCTTTGGTTTTATCAATCGTCGAATTCGTCATCGCCTCTTGGCGCCATTGAGCTGGTCGTCGCCCGCTGCAGGAATTGCGGTGTGTGCTGACGAGGTTCGCGCGGTTCGCGGGGAGCAGGGCGCTCGCTCGGATCGCGGCCAAGCTTGGATTGTAGCTGGATCAGATCCGTAAAGACATCCGCCTGGCGGCGCAATTCGTCGGCAATCATGGGGGGCTGGCTGGCGATGGTGGAAATGACCGTCACGCGAACACCGCGCCGCTGCACGGCTTCGACCAGAGAACGGAAATCGCCGTCGCCCGAGAACAGCACCATCTGGTCGATATGCTCGGCCAATTCCATGGCGTCGACGGCAAGCTCGATGTCCATGTTGCCCTTTACCTTGCGGCGGCCGGATGCATCGATGAATTCCTTCGTGGCCTTGGTCACGACGGTATAGCCGTTGTAGTCGAGCCAATCGATCAGCGGCCGGATTGACGAGTATTCCTGATCTTCGATGATGGCGGTATAGTAGAAGGCGCGAACCAGAGTGCCACGACTCTGAAATTCAAGCAGCAGCCTTTTATAATCTATGTCGAAACCAAGCGTCTTCGCTGTTGCGTAGAGGTTCGCACCGTCAATAAACAGCGCGATCTTGTTCGTGGCAGAAGGCATCAGTTTTTACTCGCATCGTTGTTATCATATGTATTCTTGGCGCGTATCCATCACCGCGCATTCCCAGTCAGTTCAGTTGCAGTTGTTATTCGCCAGAAGGTTTAGAGAAGATAAAGGTCAGAAATATTGTCTGCAGCGTTGGCGCCCGCGCGGCAGAGCATTTCTGATGAAGCAATGAAGCGATTTCTTGTCCATAGGGCTTTTTGGCACTCTGCCAGACCCCCATGGCGATCGCCTGAGACAGGCCTTTTACCCGGCTTTTCGAAATTGGCGCTTGCGGAAAGGCCCGGGTCGCTATACCTACCGCGCATAGCGACATTTTACTGACCCAGACCCGGAGCGACAGCCGATGGCGCGCGTCACTGTTGAAGATTGTATCGATAAGGTCGATAACCGTTTCGACCTCGTCCTTTTGGCCGCGCACCGTGCGCGGATGATTTCTTCAGGGTCGCCCCTGACCGTTGACCGGGATAATGACAAAAATCCGGTCGTTTCGCTACGCGAAATCGCTGATACGACCATTTCTCCTGAAGATTTGCGCGAAGAACTGGTTCATTCGCTGCAGAAATTCGTGGAAGTGGATGAGCCGGAACCCGATACGGTTCCGCTGATCGGCTCCGCCGGTGCCTCCGTAGACGCTGACGACACCGAAGTGGCCGTCGAGCGCATGACGGAAGAAGAGCTTTTGAAGGGCCTGGAAGGTCTCGCTCCTCCTGAGGAGCAGCCCGAGGAAGACGAGTAAGGCCGTCCCTTCAGACCGGCTTTCGAGCGTTCTTCGCTGTTTTTTCCAAAGCCCCGGACGGATCGTCCGGGCCTTTGCATTTATTGACATTTTTAGGGTCTTCCTTGCGATTATGATCGAACCGGCGATAGTGTGAATGACGGTTCCTTTTTCCGGGAATCGAAGGCAAGGCGGATAGGCGGATGGCGATCGGGCGGCGAAACCAGCCCCAAATGCAGGCGGGGGCCGAGGCGGGCGCAGCGGTTCCATCTGCGCCCCCGGCCCGGGTGGGTAAAAAGCCGGTTCGGACCAAAATGATGCGCCAGTACGACCTGGTCGATCGGGTCCGTGCCTACAATCCGAACACCGATGAGGATTTGCTCAACCGGGCCTACGTCTACGCCATGATGGCCCATGGGGAGCAAAAGCGGGCCTCAGGAGACCCGTACTTTTCTCATCCACTTGAAGTCGCGGCGATCCTGACCAACCTGAAGCTGGACGACGCGACCATCGTCGCGGCGCTGCTTCATGACACCATCGAAGACACGGAATCGACCCGTGCCGAAATCGACCAGATGTTCGGTTCGGAAATCGGCGCGCTGGTGGAGGGGCTGACCAAGCTCAAGCGGCTCGAACTGGTGTCGCGCGAGGCCA
>CAZQMD010000185.1:0-9899 GCA_964594185.1 uncultured Afipia sp.
TCAGGAGAACGCAGCCTTTCGGCTGTTCCAGCGCCTGCAGCAGCGGGCGCGGCTCGACGAATTCCTTGGAAAAGAACACGTCGCCGAAATCATGCAGCTTGTTCAGCGCGGCCGGGAGCGTCTCAGCGTCGCCGAGCACTTCGCCGAGCTTGTCTTTCAGGATCTGCGTGTAGAGCAGCTGCTTGGCGTATTTCCACTCATAGAGCGCCTTGGCTTCATCCAGGCCTTCATAGCATTGCAGGCGGATCAGTTTCAGCCCGCGCCACGCGGCAAGCGCCTTGGCGAGTTCGGTCTTGCCGACGCCGGCCGGGCCTTCGACCAGAATGGGCTTCTCGATCTTCTGCGACAGATAAACCGCAGTCGCGATCTGACGATTGGCGATGTAGCCTGCCGAGGCCAGTCCCTGTTCGACGGCGTCGATGGAGGCTGCGGGCTGATGGTCGGTCAAGATCGTGAACTCCGGAAAACGTCGCGCAAGGATGGAACACCGGTGCCGGGACCGGCTGCGGTGGAACTGCGTTATTTGCTACGCCGCCGCGAGGCTTTCGTCCATATCAGCCCGGCCATGCATCGGCGCGGTGCTGAACCGCTGTGCGAAATCAGGCTTCTCGCGCTGCTGTGACCGCGCGACGCCTTGCCTGTTTGGAACCGGGGCTGTACCTCTGGCGGAATGCTGATGCGGTTGACCAGTCAAATGAGGGTAAAGGCGGCGCAGATTCTTGTCGCGCTTTATGCCTTTTGCCTTGTTGTGCCGGTCGCCGGGTTTGTGCTGGCGGACAGCGCGCTGGCGCATTGCCTGACGCCGCCCGTGCACGCCCAGCACGTCACCGAAGCCGTTCATGATCATCACGCCATGCATGCGGACATGACTCATGCAGGTCATGAACATCATGCCAGCGCCGATACTGCCGCCGCAACGGATGATGATGCCGGAACGGCTCACACCGGCAGCAAGTCCAGTACGCCGCCTTGCTGCGGCGTGATGTGCGTCAGCGCGCTTCCGGCCAGCCCGTTCGAACTGTCGCCTCGGGCTGTTGCTCATGCGGTTGTTCTGGCCGTGTCAGATGCCGGCATCGCCGGTGAGGCCCCCGACACTCTCTACCGCCCTCCCATCGTCCTTCTGTCGCTCTGATCGCCGGCGCCGTGGCTGACTAGCCGCGCGCCATCGACCCTGTTCGACATTCGAGGACATCATGCTCGCGCACAATCCGGCGAGGCCCGCTGCCGTTGGTTCGGTGGCGACGGCACCCGTGCCGCTATCAATCAAGAGTCTATTTCTTCTGCTCCCGCTGCTGCTCGCAGGCTGCGCTACCCAGCCTCCGGCTTCAGCGTTTCCTGATCCATCGGAGCCCGACGCACGGACGCCGCGTGTGGACTATCGCTCCACCATCGGCGGCTACACCAGTCAGCGGCCTGTGGCGCCATCCGCATGGAAGAAACAGAACGAGCAGGTCGCGCCCGCTCCGAAGTCCGGCGGGTAGGTGCATCATGACCCATCCGGATTTTCCAACGCCCGTTTCGAATGGCCGTCCCGCCACGCGCGGCATCAGGCCATGGCTGATGGTCGGCACGGCACTCTTGTTGTCGGGTTGCGCATCGTTCTCGCCCGATGGCGGCATGAACGTGGTCACAGCCACCGTGTCGCAGGATCTCGGCAAGCAAGCCGCCGCGCTGCGCTCGTCCGATGACGCAGCCACGGCCCGCAGCACAACGGCACGGCTGCTCGCGAAGCCGTTGTCGGCGGATGCCGCCGTGCAGATCGCGCTGCTCAACAATCGCGGTCTGCAGGCGGCGTACAATGAACTGGCCATCTCGGAAGCGCGGGCCGTTGAGGCGAGCCTGCCGCCAAATCCCGCGATCTCGCTGTCGCGCATTGCGGGTTCGGTGGAAGTGGAAGTCGAGCGCAAGATCATTGCCAATGTGCTGGCGCTTGCGACGCTGCCGATGCGTTCGCAGATCGCGGCCGATCGCTTCCGGCAGGCGCAGATCATTGCCTTGAGCGAAACCCTGCGGATCGCGGCGGAAGCGCGGCGGGCTTACTACCGCGCTATCGCAGCGCGCGAACTCGCAGGCTTTCTCGCGCAGGCGCAGTCCGGCGCGGAGACGGCTGCGAAATTCGCCACGCGCCTTGGTGAAACCGGCGGCATGAACAAGATCGATCAGGCGCGCGAGCAGGTGTTCTATGCTGACCTGACTGTGCAACTCGCCGCAACACGCCAGCGCGCCGCGAGCGAGCGGGAATCGCTGATCCGCACCATGGGCCTGTGGGGCGATGATCTGACATTCAAGATGGCGGCTTCGTTGCCGCCGCTGCCGTCGCGGCCGCAATCCTTGCCTGACATCGAGACCGAGGCAGTCCGCCGTCATGTCGATCTCAAGATCGGGCGGCTCGAACTGGATGCGTTGGCCAAATCCTACGGCCTGACCCAGGCGACACGCTTCATCAACGTGCTCGATGCGGGGTTCGCGGGAAAAACCACGCGCGAGAAGGCGACCGGTGAGAAAATCCGCGATCGCGGCTTCGATGTCGAGGTGCAAATTCCGATCTTCGATTTCGGTGAGGTGCGCGTCCGCGAAGCGGAAGCCACCTACATGCACGCGGTCAATCGCTTGACGGAGCGTGCAGTCAATGTCCGCTCCGAAGCGCGCGATGCGTATCGCACTTATCGGTCTGCCTACGACATCACCATGCACTACCAGAAGGAGGTCCTGCCGCTGCGCAAGATCATCTCGGATGAGACCCTTCTTCGCTACAACGGCATGCTGATCGACGTGTTCGCGCTGCTCGCCGAGGCGCGCCAGCGCATTGCCGCAACCGCGGCGGCCATCGAGGCAAAACGCGACTTCTGGCTGGCGACCACAACTCTCAACACCGCCGTGATGGGCGGCGGTGTTGCCGCCCGCGCCGAAACTTCCTTGGCGTCCGGCGCATCCGCTGAACCCGCACAGCATTGAAGGAGAATGACAATGATCTCACGTCGCGCAATTCTCGGATCGGCAGCGGTGCTGGCAGGCGCGAGCGCCGTCAGCGGCCGCATTCAGGCTGCCAGCATTCCCGAAGCGCCCACATCGACTACGAACACGATGCAGCCGCCGCTGGTGCCGACCAGCGGCGCGGACTATCAGCCGGTGGTGACACTGAACGGCTGGACGCTGGCATGGCGCATGAACGGCGACTGGAAGGAATTCCATCTCGTCGCCGAACCTGTGGTGCGCGAATTCGCGCCCGGCATGGTGGCGCATTTGTGGGGCTATAACGGCCAGTCGCCGGGTCCCACCATCGAAGCTGTCGAAGGCGACAAGGTCCGCATCTTCGTCACCAATAAATTGCCGGAGCACACCACGGTGCACTGGCACGGCCTGCTGTTGCCGAATGGCATGGATGGCGTGACAGGCCTGACGCAGCCGCCGATCGGTGTCGGAAAAACCTTTATCTACGAGTTCGTGCTGACCAAGAGCGGCACCTTCATGTACCACCCGCATGCCGACGAGATGGTTCAGATGGCCATGGGCATGATGGGCTTCTTCGTGGTGCATCCGAAGGACCCGGCGTTCCGTCGCGTGGACCGGGACTTCGTGTTTCTGATGTCGGCCTACGACATCGATCCCGGCACTTACCTTCCGAAGGTGTCGGAGATGACCGACTTCAACATGTGGACATGGAACAGCCGTGTCTTTCCCGGCATCGATCATCTTGTCGCGGCGAAGGGCGACAGGGTGCGTATCCGGTTCGGCAATCTCACCATGACCAATCATCCGATTCATATGCACGGCCACGACTTCAAGGTGTCGTGCACCGACGGCGGCTGGGTGCCGGAAGGGGCGGCGTGGCCCGAGGTGACCGTCGACTGCGCGGTCGGCCAGATGCGTGCGTTCGATTTTGTCGCCGACGCGCCGGGCGACTGGGCGATCCATTGCCACAAGTCGCATCACACCATGAATGCAATGGGGCACGACGTGCGCAATTTCGTTGGCACGAAGAAGAGCGATCTCGTCAAGTCGGTGCGCAAGCTGGTGCCGGATTACATGCCGATGGGCAATGCGGGCATGGCGGACATGGGCGAGATGGAAATGCCGCTGCCGGACAACACGCTGCCGATGATGACCGGCTTCGCGCAGTTCGGTGCGGTCGAGATGGGCGGGATGTTCTCGGTGGTCAAGGTGCGCGAGGGGCTCGCGTCCGGCGACTACAAAGATCCGGGATGGTTCAAACATCCGCAAGGCACGGTTGCCTATGAGGTCGCGAGTAATGCCGCACCGTCAGTATCGAAGCAAACGACTCCGCCTTCGGCATCGAAGCCAGCCATCGAGATGAATGTCGTGAAGCCTTCCAAAACTCCTTCCAAGATTCCTGCCAAAATTCCTGCCATGAACCACAAAGGACACTGAAGATGCACGCTCTGAAAAATTCCAGAACCATCGTCATCGCGACAGCATTTGTGCTGTTGCCGATCTTAACCGAGCGCGCCTCCGCGCACGACAATCATGCATCCTATTCCGCCGGAGAACCCGGCGATCCGAAAAAGCCGTCGCGCGAGATCATCGTCGAGATGGGGGATCGCTACTTTCACCCGAAGCAGCTTCAGGTGAAACGCGGCGAACAGGTTCGCTTCGTGCTTCGCAACGACGGGCATGAGGATCACGAATTCCTGCTCGCCACCACAGCAGAAAACCTCAAGCATGCCGAAGCGATGAAGAAGAATCCCGGCATGGAGCATGCCGAGCCGAACGGCATTCAGCTCGCGCCGACGAAATCCGGAGAGATCGTCTGGAAATTCACCAAGGCGGGAACATTCGAGTTTTCGTGTCTGATCGAAGGCCATCGTGAGGATGGCATGACCGGCACGGTCGTCGTGAAATGATCGAAACGCAAAGGAAGACGAACATGCGGAAGTTTGCAGTTGTTGTGTCCTGTCTCTCGCTCCTGGCGGTTTTGATCCAAGGGACGCAGGCGCTTGCCCAGTCGCTGCCGGTGCAGGGAACTGTCGTGAAGGTCGATGAAGGGGCGGGGAAGATCACCCTCCGGCACGGTCCGATCAGGAAACTGGATATGGACGAGGGGATGACCATGGTCTTCAAGGCCCAGACCCCTGAAATGCTGAAGGAGGTGAAGGCCGGCGACAAGGTTCGTTTCGACGCCGAGAAGGTTAACGGGCAGATGACCGTGACCGGAATTGCCAAGGCGAAGTAGAAGGGAAACCGTGGCGAACAGCCGCTCCGCAGATGGCTGCCGGGTCGCTGACAAAGCCGTGACCCGGCGGTTTCTGGCCATTTGCCACCGATCCGTCGCAGTTGATCCCTCAATCGGCCCAAAAGTTCCCGCATGCAACATCGCGTGGGGAATTCCAGATGATCAAGAAGCTGTTCAGCAAGTACTTTCTAGAGGTCATTCCGTCGATCGTGGCGACGGTGGTCGGTGCGTATATCGTCACCCACTACATCAACGCCAAGTCGGAAGCGGACAAGCCGAAGGCGGCCGTGTCGGCGCCTGCGAGCACCTCGAAGGACGCCCCGCAGACCCTGAAAGCCGACGACTCCGGAGACAGGACGACAAAGGAAACCGCAAAGGCCGAGGCCGCCAGGCTGAAGGCTGAAAAGCTCGCCCTTGAGAAGGCTGCAGCCGAGCGCGCGGCGGCTGACCGGGCGGAGAATGCTAGGAAGGCCGCTGAAAAGGCCACTGCCGAGAAACTCGCCGCCGATAAGGCCGCCAGCGACAAGGCTGCTGCGGAGAAACTTGCTGCTGACAAGGCGGCCGCTGAGAAGGTTGCCGCCGAGAAGCGCGAGAAGACGGCTGCGAAACCTCCAGCCGCGCCGCTGCCGGCCGAAGCCAATGCCGCGCCCGATGACAAGCGCGACGCCAACGATCTGGCGCGCGCCGCCATCGAGCGCCTGCGCAAATCCAGTCCGCAGCCTATCGAACAGCTGCGTGCGCCGGAAACTGCGCAGGGGCAGGAGCGTGCCAAGGTCAACAGCGTGGTTTACGCACCGGCGACACAGCAGCCCGTGGTTCAGCCATTGCCGCCTGCGGTGAATGTCGCGCCGCAGCCGAGCGAAGCTGCCGTGACGGCGCCGCCGAAGCCGTTCCCGAAGCCGATCGATTCAGCCGATTCCGCGGACGACTCTTTGCGGCTGACGCCGCCGGCGGACATTCCCGCGCGGCCACTGGATTTGCGCTCAAAGCAGGGCCGGACGTCGGTGACGGAAGATGTGGTCTCGGCCGCAAAGTCGGTGTTCCACGCCGTGGTGCCGGAATCGTCGAACTAGGTGCGTCAGTTCGGGCAGCTTAAAACGAGAGGGCCTGCGGCTTCTCTCATGCCTCATGTCAGCGAGCGGCCAATCAAATCGCTTAGTAGCACCGCGTGACATTCACGCTGACGGTGTCCTCTCCGCCCACGCGGCGCGGAACCTTCACGGTCTGCCTGGTGCAGTCCTGCACATAAGGTCTGTCGGACGGCACGACCGCTGGCGGATAGCGATGCGACCAATCCCAGGGAACGTCATAGGTGTAGGTGTAACGAACATCGCCGGATGCTGACGGCGCGACTCCTGCGCCGGGGCCGGCATACTACGATGGGTCGTAGACGTAGCCTGCCGCGCCCGGCCAGAACCCTCTGGCGTGGTGGCCCCGGTGACGCTGCAGCGCCCGGCCCGCTGACGGACGGAACGCCGGACTCATCGCAACAGAGCCTCCATGCAGCGCGGCTGCGGGATCGGCAAATGTCTCGTTCGGAGTGAGGATAAGCACTCCCACGCCAACAGCGGCGACAAGTGCTCCGTATAGTCTATACGCCATGGCACGCACCATTTCAGGGTTCGCGAGCAGCCCGAGGGAAGGCTAGGTCGGGCCTGCAGGACCCGCAAACACAGACTTAATAAATGGTTAAGACTTAATCTTAATGCGTGGGCCGGGACCGTCGACGATATCCAGGAACTCCTTCACGGTGCTGACTGTTCCGGGCTGTTGCGCGACATAGCCGGGAAGCTGCATGACCGCATCGCGAAACGCGTCGCCCTTCATGATGTCGAGCACGCGCTGCATCGGCTCCGTATCCAGAAACGCCCTGCGGCAGACGAAGAAATAGTCCTCCGTCAGCAGGCGGACGAAATCGAGCCCGAACTGCTTTGCGGCGGCCTCGACGCCGAAGGCTGCATCCGCCATGCCGCTTGCCACATAGGCGGCGACAGCCGCGTGGGTGAATTCCATCTGCTGTGCGCCGTTGATCTTCGCCTCGTCGATCTTGTGCAGCGCCAGCAACTGATCGAACAGCGTGCGCGTTCCGGAATCGTGGTCGCGGTTGACGAAGCGCGCCCTGGTGGTGACGAGATCCTTCAGCGATCCAATCTTCAGCGGATTGCCTGACTTCACCATCAGCCCCATCTCGCGCGTGACGAAGGAGATCACGCGATCCTCGCGCGGGTCGAGCCAGTCCCGGCACGCCTTGACGCTCTGTGCACGCAATTCGCCGCGCGGAATGTGGACGCCGGAGAGATCGCAGGCGCCCTGCGCCAGCGACACCAGCGAGTTCTGGTTGCTGACATAGCGCAGATCGACGCCGATGCCCGGTTCCTTGTCGAGCAGTTCGCGTAGCTTCGAGACCGCAAAGCCGTGACTGGCGTGAACCCGAATGACGCTCGGGCGTTGATGCAGGAACGGCTTGATCTCGGTCACGAGTTCCTGTGCGAGATTTTCAAGCTGCGGGCCGAGGCGGGCCTGCATGCGTTGACCGGCCCATACCAGCTTCTCGCCGAACGCCGTCAGCGTTGTGCCCTTGCCGCGATGGGTTTCCACCAGCGGCACGCCGAAGAACTCGGACCATTGCTCGACCAGATTCCAGACGTGGCGATAGGACAGGCCTGCATGGCTTGCCGCGCTGGTGAGTTTGCCGGAGGTGCGGATTTCGTTGAGCACCCCGAGCATGACGGCGACCGTTTGCGGACTGCCATCTTTGTGAAAGCGCCAGACCGGTTCGATCTCGATATGCAGCATCGTGACGCCTTTATGAAGTTGATTTCATATAATCGTGAGCCATTGGTACATCATATCATATTTACTCTGGTATATTTAATACAGAACATGAGGGAAATAATAGGAGGAATATGATGTCGATTGCATATGATCACTCCCTCGAGACAGCGCATGACGCAGGTGTCGTGCTCCGCAAACAGCTCCTGATCGACGGCCAGCATGTCGAGTCGGTCTCGGGCAAAACCTTCAACACGCTCAATCCTGCGACCGGCGAAGTCATCGCCACGATCTCCGAAGGCGGCGAAGCCGATGTCGAACGCGCCGTTCAAGCCGCACGCCGCGCTTTTGAAGGCGTGTGGAGCACCATGCGGCCTTCCGAGCGCGGCCACATCCTGTTTCGCTTTGCCGAACTCTTGAAAAAGCACGGCGCTGAAATCGCCGAACTTGAAAGCCGCGATGCCGGAAAGCCGATCGCCGCCGTGCTGCGTCAGGATCTTCCCGCCGCGATCGATACGCTGACCTATTACGCCGGATGGGCCGACAAGATTCACGGCGACACCGTGCCGACGCGCAGCGATGCGCTGACCTACACGGTGCGTGAGCCGGTCGGTGTGGTCGCCGTGATCGTGCCGTGGAATTTCCCGCTGATGATCGGGATGTGGAAGCTCGCGCCCGCGCTGGCCTGCGGCTGCACCATTGTGATGAAGCCCGCCGAACTCACCTCACTCTCGGCGCTACGCCTCGGTGAACTGGCGCTGGAAGCAGGCTTGCCTCCGGGCGTGCTCAACATCGTGCCCGGTCCCGGCCGCGTGGTCGGCGATGCGCTGGTTAATCATCCCGGGGTGGACAAGGTGACTTTCACCGGCTCGCCCGGCGTAGGCCGCGGAATCCTCAAAGGTGCTGCGGGCAACTTCAAGCGTGTATCGCTCGAGCTCGGCGGCAAGTCGGCCAATGTGATCTACGACGACGCCGATCTCGATGCGGCCACGAAAGCTGCTGCCGCAGGCATCTTCTTCAATGCCGGGCAGGTATGCTCGGCTGGCTCGCGCGTGCTGGTGCAGGAAAAGGTCTATGACGAAGTGGTGGCACGGCTCACCGCCCGCGCGGAGGCCCTGCGCATGGGTGACACCGCCGACAAGACCACGGCGCTCGGCCCTGTGATTTCCGAAAAGCAGATGAAGTCGATCCTCGACTATGTCGATATCGGCCAGAAGGAGGGCGCAACCCTCGTCACCGGTGGCCAGCATATCGGCGACCGCGGCTACTACATCAGTCCAGCGGTGTTCGCGAATGTGAAGCACGAGATGCGGATTTCGCAGGAAGAAATCTTCGGTCCCGTGGTCAGCGTCATCAAGTTCAAGGACGAAGCCGACGCGATCCGCATCGCCAACGGCACGGCGTTCAGCCTCGCGGCTGGCGTATGGAGCCGCGACATCGGCCGCACCCAGCGTTTCGCCAAGAAGGCGAAGGCCGGCACGGTCTGGATCAACACCTATGGTTATACCGATGTGCGGTTGCCATGGGGCGGAGCGGGCGATTCTGGGTTCGGCCGCGAGCACGGCACCGAAGCGCTGGCCAATTTCACCGAGCCGAAGGCGGTCTGGGTGAATCTCAACGTGTGAGCAAAGTTTGCTTGAGCCTCGTCTCCTCCTGAGAGAAGCTCAAAAACTCACGCGGGCCTCACGGTCCGCGTTTTCTTTTGCATGTTGTCCGGCGTCCTTGGACTGCCGGATTGAATCATCCGTAATCCGCTCCACAAACAAAAACGCGGACCGTGAGGCCCGCGTTGTCGTATTCAAAATCGGTAGGAGCGCTTAGCGCGGTCCGCGCGGCGCACCTGCGCCACCACGACCACCGGCTGCGCCGCGATCTGCACCCGGACCGGCGCCGAACACCGGCTTCGGCTTCATCGGCAGCAGGCCTTCGCCCTGCC
>CAZQMD010000186.1:0-9845 GCA_964594185.1 uncultured Afipia sp.
CCGCCCTGGCCCTTCAGACTTTCGACCACGTCCTTGTTGTGCACGATATCGTGACGGACCTAGACCGGCGGGCCGTACTTCTCGAGCGCACGCTCGACGATCTCGATCGCACGCACGACACCCGCGCAGAAGCCGCGCGGCTGAGCGAGCAGGATCTTCATCTCCGGCTTTTGGGTCTCGGGATTAAGCAAGCTGCACCGCGCTGATCTCGCCTTCGCGGCCAAGTGCCTCGAAGACCCGCGTCACGATGCCCTTGGCGTCGAGACCGGCCTTCGCATACATCGCAGCCGGGCTGTCCTGATCGATGAACGTATCGGGAAGAACCATGGAGCGAACCTTCAGTCCTTTGTCGAGTGCGCCGTTCTCCGCAAGAGTGTGCAAGACCTGTGCCCCGAAGCCACCGATCGAGCCTTCCTCGATGGTGACCAGCACGTCATGGTCGCGCGCCAGACGCAGGACCAGATCCGTGTCGATGGGCTTTGCAAAGCGTGCATCAGCCACCGTAGCGGTCAAGCCGTGGGATTTTAGAATGTCTGCAGCCTTGAGGGCTTCGCCGAGCCGCGTGCCGAGCGAGAGCAGGGCGACTGAGGAGCCTTCGCGGACGATGCGGCCCTTGCCGATCTCCAGCGGGACCCCGACCGACGGCAGATCGACACCGACGCCGTCGCCGCGCGGGAAGCGGATCGCGGATGGGCGGTCGTTGATCGCGGTGGCGGTTGCAACCATGTGCACCAGTTCGGCTTCGTCGGCTGCCGCCATCAGGACCATGCCCGGCAGACAGCCGAGATAGGCAACATCGAACGAACCTGCATGGGTCGGGCCGTCGGCGCCCACAAGACCGGCGCGGTCGATGATGAAGCGGACCGGCAGACCCTGAATGGCGACGTCGTGAACGACCTGATCGTAGGCGCGCTGCAGGAAGGTGGAATAGATCGCGACGAATGGCTTGAGTCCTTCAGAAGCCAGACCCGCGGCGAACGTCACGGCATGCTGTTCAGCAATACCGACGTCGAAGGTACGATCCGGGAAAGCCTTGTTGAAGATATCGACACCGGTACCGGACGGCATGGCCGCGGTGATGGCGACGATCTTGTTGTCTTTTTCGGCTTCCTTCACGAGGCTGGTGCCGAACACCTTGGTGTAGGCGGGAGCATTGGCCTGCGCCTTGGCCTGCTTGCCGGTGGCGACGTCGAATTTGACCACGCCATGATATTTGTCGGACGCGGTTTCGGCATGGGAGTAACCCTTGCCCTTTTCCGTCACGACATGGATCAGCGTCGGGCCAACCTTCGAATCGCGGACGTTCTTCAGAACGGGCAGAAGATGATCGAGGTTATGGCCGTCGATCGGGCCGACATAGTAGAAGCCGAGTTCCTCGAACAGCGTGCCGCCGGACAGCATGCCACGGGCATATTCCTCGGCGCGCTGCGCGCCTTTTTCAACGAACTTCGGAAGACGCTTGGCAACCTGCTTGCCGATCTCGCGCAGCGAACGGTAGGTGTTGCTGGAGGTCAGGCGCGACAGATAGGACGACATCGCGCCGACCGGTGGGGCGATCGACATTTCGTTGTCATTCAGGATGACGATCAGCCGCGAGTCCATGGCGCCTGCGTTGTTCATGGCCTCGTAGGCCATGCCCGCCGACATCGCGCCATCGCCGATGACAGCGATGACGTTGTTGTTGCCGCCGGCGAGATCGCGGGCGACGGCCATTCCAAGGCCTGCCGAAATGGAGGTCGACGAGTGCGCCGCGCCAAAGCAGTCGTATTCGCTCTCAGCGCGCTTGGTGAAACCGGACAGACCGCCACCCTGACGCAGGGTTCGAATCCGGTCACGACGTTCGGTTAGAATCTTGTGCGGATAGGCCTGATGGCCGACGTCCCAAATGACGCGGTCCGCTGGCGTATTAAAAACATGATGTATTGCGACGGTCAGCTCCACGACACCGAGACCGGAGCCCAGATGACCACCCGTGACCGCGACCGCGTTGATCGTTTCCGCGCGAACTTCTGCTGCAACTTGAGGCAGATCGCTCTCTTTCAGCTTGCGGAGATCGGCGGGCGACTTGATTGCGTCGAGCAATGGGGTCGATGAGGTCATACCAAGGCTTCCAATGCGACTGTGGAACAAGACGAGAACATTTTGCAGTGTAGCATTATTGCAGCTATTCAGCAGTAGTTCTGAGGAACTGCTGGCTAATTGCCACTATTGTGTGACTTAAGGGCATCGTTTGAGGCATCAGTAAGTTAACCGCCTGCCTCCCCGGCAGTTGCCTTTACCCCAAGCTGGTCGCCAGAAATAGAAAGAAAACCTGTGCTGACAAGGACTATCGTATCGCTTGTTCGTTTTTGCACGCGCCATGCATGGCTGGTGCTCCTGGCAGGCTTGGCTCTGGCGGCGGCGGCGGGCGTCTACTCCCACCGGAACTTTGCCATCAATACCGATGTTGCGAAGCTGATTTCTCCCGATTTGGACTGGCGAAAGCGCGAAATTGACTTCGAAAAGGCCTTTCCGGGCCGTCATGACTCAATTCTGGCCGTCGTAGAGGCCCCCACGCCGGAACTCGCCCGGCAGGCGGCCGACGCCCTCGAGAAGAAGTTGCTCCCGCAGACCGATAGGTTCATTTCGATTCAGCGGCCCGGCGGCGGGGCATTTTTCGACAATAACGGTCTTTTGTTCCTGCCGACCCCCGAGGTTGCCAAGCAGACCAGCCAGCTGGCCTCTGCAGCCCCGATTTTCGATATCCTGGTGGACGACCCCAGCCTGCGCGGCCTGACGGGCGTCCTGGAGTTCGGTTTGGCGGGCGCGGCGAGGGGGCAGTACCCGAAGGACGCCATGGCGCGTCCGCTCAATCAGGTGGCGGATACCGTCGAAAAGGTGCTGGCTGACAAGCCGGCTCCCTTCTCCTGGCGGGAACTTTCCAGCGACGTGCCACTGACGGAATCCGACAAGCGGGTTCTTCTGCTGATGCGGCCGGTTCTCGATTTCAATGCGCTGGAACCGGGCGGGGCCGCGACCGACGCCATTCGCAAGGCGGCGGCTAACGCAAATCTTGCGAAGGATTTTGGGGCGCGGGTTCGTTTGACGGGACCGGTTCCGATCGCAAACGACGAATTCGCGACCGTGCAGGAGGGGGCGCTCGTTACCCATCTCGGCACGGTTCTCATTGTGATCTTCATTCTGTGGTGTGCGCTGAAATCGTCGAAGATCATCGGCGCGGTGTTCATCACGCTTGTGATCGGGCTCTCGATCACTACCGCGGTCGGCCTCATGCTGGTCGGCGCGTTCAATCTGATTTCGATCGCGTTCTTTGTGCTGTTTGTCGGTCTCGGTGTGGATTTTGGAATCCAGTACAGCGTGAGGTATCGCGCCGAACGCCACGAACTCGACACCCTCGATCCTGCTCTGGAGAAGGCCGCCGAATATTCCGCCGTGCCGCTGACGCTGGCTGCGGTGGCGACGGCCGCCGGTTTCCTTTCGTTCCTGCCGACCGACTACAAGGGCGTGTCCGAGCTTGGAAAGATTGCCGGGGCCGGGATGATCATCGCGTTCATCGCGGCGATCACCGTGCTGCCCGCGTTGCTCAAGATTCTGAATCCTCCGGGCGAGGCTGAGCCGCTGGGCTTCAAGTTTTTGGCTCCCGTCGATCGCTTCCTCGAGCGTCACCGCGTCGGTGTGGTTGTAGCCACGCTTGGTGTCGCCGTGCTTGGCCTGCCGCTGCTGTACTTCCTGCAGTTCGACTTCAACCCGATGAATCTGCGCAGCGCCAAGGTGGAATCGGTTGCGACCTATCTTGACCTGCGGCGCGATCCCAACACCGGCACCAACGCTGTTGAAGTGCTGGCGCCGTCTGCTGCCAAGGCGAAGGAAATCCAGGAAAGCCTTGCCAAGATTCCGGAAGTATCGCGCACGATCTCACTCGACACGTTCATTCCTGACGATCAGCAGGCCAAGCTTGCCATCATTCGCAAGGCGGCCGCGCAGCTCAATCCGATTCTTAACGAAACGCAGCGCGGAACAGCGCCGTCGGATGAGGAAAATATCGCGGCCCTGAAGGGTTCGGTGGATAGCCTGCGCAAGACCGCGGGCGATGACAAAGGTCCGGGCGCGGTCGCGGCACGGCGGCTTGCCGATGCGCTGGCAAAGCTCGCTCAAGCCAGCAAGGCGACGCGCGAGAAGGCCGAGGCAACCTTCATTGCGCCGTTGAATGTTGCGCTGGATCAAGTGCGTGGTTTGCTCAAGGCGCAGCCGATCAGCGTCAAGACGCTGCCGCCCGACATCCTGAACGACTGGACCTCGGCTGACGGCAGGACGCGCGTTGAGGCTCAGCCGAAGGGCGATCCCAATGACAACGATACGTTGCGTGCCTTCGCGGGTGCCGTTCTGAAGGTCCAGCCTGAGGCCATTGGCGGGCCGATCTCGATTCTGAAATCCGGCGACACCATCGTCAGGGCCTTCATCCATGCCGGCTTCTGGGCGCTGCTGTCGATCTCGATCCTGCTCTGGATCGTGCTCCGGCGGGTTGGAGATGTTCTCCTCACGCTGGTGCCGTTGATTCTGGCAGGCGTGGTGACCCTCGAGATTTGCGTGCTGATCGGGCTGCCGATGAATTTCGCGAACATCATCGCCTTGCCGCTGCTGCTCGGCATTGGTGTGGCGTTCAAGATTTACTACGTGACGGCATGGCGGGCCGGACAGACCGATTTGCTTCAATCGAGCCTGACCCGCGCGATCTTCTTCAGCGCGATGACGACTGCCACGGCCTTTGGCAGTCTGTGGCTATCCAGCCATCCGGGCACGTCGAGCATGGGTAAATTGCTGGCATTATCGCTGGTCACCACCCTAGCCGCGGCGGTGCTGTTTCAGCCTGCGCTGATGGGACGTCCTCGCGATCACTAGTGGTCCGATTCTCACATTCGCGTCCCGCTTCAGCAGGCGTTCTTGCGAATGTTAGAATCGACGGACCACTAGCAAATATAAGTTTCCAGTGGAGTTTTGGATTTGACATTTGCTTTGCGAGCTTGCCGTTCGTTGGGCAGCAAATGTCAAATCCATTCCACTAGCGGGGAGCGTTGGCGATCTCCGGGAGAAGGCAGACCTCAGAGGTCGCAGCCTCCGGCATTCCTGCCTTCGCGCCCTTAGGGGCAGGCGTCGCCGTCTTCGGTGTGCCGACGGGAGTGGGGAACGGCTGGGCTGCCGTCGTCTTTGGGGCTGGCGGGGCGCCAGTTGTTTTGGGAGTAGCCGCACCGGCTTTGGCACCGCCGGGAGCAGGCGACCCTTCAGTCACGCGCGTCCAGGTCTGCCCACCGCACAAAATCATGGCTACGCAGCCTTCGACACGCAGCGAATTAGGAGACTTGAGCTGGATGTTGGCGTCGTATGTCTTGCCGCTTGTGGCGTCGTAGATCTGGCCTTCCCATTTCTCCTTTTCGTCCTCCGCCTTCTTCATGTTCAGGAGAACGGGAATACCCAGGGTGGGACGCGTCCGCTTGGCTTTGTCGGGGTTTTTGCTGTCGAGGTTGCCGGGGATTTGTTCTGAGGCGATCACCCCCCAAAGTCTGGAGTTGCAGTCGACGATCCGAATCGTCGCCTTGTCTTCCTCAACCTTCCATTCGCCGAGAGGATCGGCGGCGAAGGCCGGGCCAGCAGCGGCCAGCAAGAACATTCCACCAAGGGCTATTTTTCGCATGAATCCTCGCGTGCATTGCAACCAACTAAACACAAAAGCCGTTCGTAGTTCCAGAGATTGACAAAACGACGCATACACTAATTTCAGTTGACTAGACGCCCGGCAAACGAAGTATGTATGACATCATGCAGCCAAATCTAGACATTTCAGAGATGTTCGCGGATCGTCAATTCCAGCGCAACGCTCTGCATACACGCTACCTGAATGAGCAGCTTGTCCGGGTCCTCAAGACCATCGGGTATGATGTTGGCTTCCAGCGCGGGCAGGGGCAATATCTCTTTGACCGGGACAATGATCGTTACCTCGATCTCCTGAGCGGGTTTGGCGTCTTTGCGCTTGGCCGCAATCATCCGACCATCAAGAACGCGCTCAAGAGCGTCCTCGACAGCGATCTGCCCAATCTCGTTCAGCTGGATCTGTCGACGCTGGCCGGCATTCTGGCCGAGCGCCTGATCGCGCATGTGCCCTATCTCGACAAGGTGTTTTTTGCGAATTCAGGGACGGAATGTGTCGAAGCTGCGATCAAATTCGCACGCGGTGCGACCGGCCGGACCGGCATCGTCTATTGCGATCACGCCTATCACGGGCTGTCCTATGGTTCGCTATCTCTGACCGGCGACAAGAACTTCCGCGACGGTTTCGGACCGTTGCTGCCGGACTGCACGTCGATTCCGTTCAACGACCTTGCGGCGCTTGAGAAGGCGCTGATGTCCCGTCAGGTTGCGGCCTTCATCGTCGAACCGATCCAGGGCAAGGGCGTCAACATGCCCGACGACGGCTATCTCGCCGGAGCTGCTGCCCTCTGCAAACGCTACGGCACGATTTTCGTCGCCGACGAAATCCAGACCGGCATGGGCCGCACGGGCCGTTTCCTTGCGGTCGAGCACTGGAATGTCGAACCTGACATGGTGCTGCTGTCGAAGTCGCTTTCCGGCGGACATGTTCCGGTCGGCGCGGTGCTGACGCGCAAGGCCATCTTCGACAAGATTTTCGACCGGATGGACCGGGCTGTTGTGCACGGATCGACCTTCTCCAAGAACGATCTCGCCATGGCTGCCGGCATTGCGACGCTGGAAGCGCTCAAGCAGGAAAAGGTGATCGAGAACGCGGCGGCGCGCGGCGCCGAGCTTCTCTCTGCGCTGTCCGCGATGATCCCGCGTTACGAGCTTCTCAAGAACGTTCGCGGCAAGGGCCTGATGATCGGCGTCGAGTTCGGGCCGCCGAAGTCGCTCAAGCTCAAGGCCTCATGGGCGATGCTGGAGGCGGCGAGCAAGGGCCTGTTCTGTCAGTTGATCACGATCCCGCTGTTCAAGGATCACAAGATCCTCAGCCAGGTATCCGGCCATGCCAGCCATACGATCAAGCTGCTGCCGGCACTCACGATCACGCAAGAGGACTGCAACTGGATCACGAATTCATTCGATTCGGTGATCGAGAGCAGTCACCGCGTGCCCGGAGCAATCTGGTCGCTGGGCAAGACGCTGGTCGATAACGCAGCAAGAAAATCAGCCTGACCAAGAAAATCAGCCTGACAATGTCAGGCTGATTTTTCGGCTTATTCGGTTCACTCAGGAAAAGTGCGTCAGTTCACTGGCCGTGGCTCTTGAGAACCGCATCGCACTTCTTGCTGATCTTGGCGCGGTTGGCCTGCAGGCAGCCGAGAATCACGAAATCACCATCATTCATCACCTGGCGGCAATGACGTGAAACGTCGGGAGCGCAAGCTTTCTGTTCTTCCGGTGTACCGCCGCGCTGCGGGGCCTGTGCAAAGGCGCCGACAGTTGCCGAGACGAGCAGGGTGGTCGCAAGAAGTGCTTTGAACATCGTTATCCCTTATCAAGATTCAGCGTTCGAATTGATTGAACTATAGGTCGAACACATCAGAACGCCAGATACAAGTCATTAGCGCCGGGATAAGGGCAGAGTATTTCGCCAAGGTGTGGCGTCGATGCACGACTTCCTTGCAAAGCAACATGAATGAAACGGAAATATCGCCACAATTCGCAGGCTTCGCCGGGATGCAGTCAGCCCGGCGAAAGCGTATTCGGCAGAAGCGGGTTCCGCCGCAAAAGCACCAAGGCGAGGATCAGCGTCGGAACCAGAATGGCGAGCGCGATCGCAATAATCTGCCATTCGGAAACCGGCATGATGCCGCCGCCGGGTGTCGCCAGAACGAAGCCGCCGATCACCAGTAACACGCGCAGTGGCCACTCCAACGATCCCGTGCGCCGCAAATCTCCAACGAAAGCCTGATAGCCTTGTATGCCGCCGCAAATAAACAGCGTGCCGGCAGCCGCAAGCCCGGTGAGGCCGAGAGCTGCGAGGTATGGCGCGTCGCCTTGCAGGACGAGCGCGGGATTGAGAACGAAGAAGAACGGTATGAAGTAGATGATGCTGCCGACCCACATCGATTCCCATCCGGTTTTCATGGCGGGGGAACCTGCAATGCCAGCGGCGGCGAACGAGGCGATCGCCACCGGCGGCGTGATCGATGACAGCATGCCCCAGTAGAAGATGAACATGTGGACCGCCATCTTGTTAAGCCCCGCTTTCTCGAGGGCGGGGGCAACGAGGATGGCGAGGAAGATGTAGCAGGCGGTGGTCGTCAGCCCGAGACCGAGGACCAGACTCGTGAAGGCGCACATAGCAAGCAGGAGGAATGCATTGTCACCCGCGATCGTCAGCAGGTCGTTGGCAAGACTGGAGACAACGCCCGTCATCGAAAATGCGCCGATCAGCAGACCACATCCGGCAAGGATGCCCACCAGTTCGACGAATGTCCGTCCGTTGACCTCAAGGAACTTGTTGATGGTTGCGAAGGTCCAGCGCGTGTCTTTCGAGAACAACTGGTTCAGCACCAGCAGAAGAGCCGTCGCAAAAAACGGCGCATGACTTTCACGTTTGAAATACAACAGCATCACGATCAGCAACGCGATGACGAAAATATAGTACCAGCCGTCCTTGATCGTATCCCAGACCTTGGGAAGTTCCGAACGCGGGATGCCGGCGAGTCCGTGGCGGGCTGCGTAAGAGTCCACCTGCATGAACAGGCCGAGATAATAAAGGCCTGCGGGAATGATCGCCGCGAGCGCGACGTCGGCGTAGCTGACGTTAAGGAACTGCGCGATGACGAATGCGGTCGCGCCCATCACCGGCGGTGCCAGCACCGCGCCGGTAGAGGCGCAGGCCTCAATGGCGGCAGCATAGGAGGCCCGGAAGCCGCTCTTCTTCATCACCGGGATGGTCATCGTGCCGGCGGTGAGCACGTTGGAGATAATTGACCCCGACATCATGCCAAGAAGGCCGCTGGCGAAAATACAGACCTTGGCAGCTCCCCCACGGAATGTTCCGCACAGCGCGAAAGCGATGTTGATGAAGAACTTGCCCGCACCCGTCATCATGAGCGCGGTGCCGAATACTAGAAAGCCAATCACGGTGTCGGCAAACGCCTGAATCGGAATTCCAAGCAGGCTCTCACCAGACAAGACATGATACGCCGTGGCCTGCTCCAGGGTGGATTGGGTGCCGCGAAATGGCCCTAGCCAGGATGATTCTGCGAAAAGCGGATAGACGGTGAACGGAAAGACGCAGAGCAGCAGGCTCCAGCCGCCCGTCCGCCGCAGTGCTTCCATCAGCGCCGCCCACATGATCAGACCGCCTGCGATGACCGGTGTCGGTGCGCCGGCGAATTCCCAGCCAAGCGCTGCTGCTTGGCGAATGTTCATCATCAGCCAGATTGCTGCGCCAAATGTCATAACGAACAGCAAAAGATCGTACCACGGGATGCGATCGAGCGGGGCGGTCTCCGTTCCTGGAAAAATCAGAAACGTGAACGGCAGCATCAAGGCGATCAGCAGATAGAAGTATTCTGTGTTGAGTTGAGTGTAGCCCACAAAAAAGCGAAGGGCGAACTGCTGATTGATGCAGAGAAGAATTGTTGCCGCAGTCGCAACGACCAGTGCCCACCGCCATCCGCCGCGAAGGGTGCGGACGCGCGTAACCTCGGCCTCCTGCAATCCGCCGACACCCGCATGCGGATCGTCGAACACTACTTTCTTTTCTGCGGCGGCGATGGCAGCAGCCGCAACGGGAGCGGCTGCCGGGTTTTCTGGGGTTTTGGGCGAAGCGTGCACTTGCGGGACCCACAGAGGGTGTT
>CAZQMD010000187.1:0-9825 GCA_964594185.1 uncultured Afipia sp.
CCAGGTACGGCATCGAGGACTATCTCGAGATCAAGTATCTCTGCATGGGCGGGATTTTATCAGCGTAGTTTCCCTGATGGCTTAGTAAAATTCCCTGATCTTCCCAATCCATTCCCTGATAAAGTGGTCAGGGAATTTCGGCAAAAGCTCGCAACGGCGGTCGTTTCTCATTGATTGCGGGCATGGGGAGTGGCTATTTCGGTGCTTTTCCCTGCCAATTCCCTGTTAGCAGGGAATATGGGCAGAGACGGGCGCGATCGGCACTGCGTCGTCAGCCATCCAGTCCGAGTTCTGAAGAATTTCCTTTTTAGATGTCGGAAAGGCCCGCCAATCCCGCGCGTTTAATTCGCATGGACGGTCGTCACTTTTTGACGCCGCAATGGCTGGCCGCAGGCGGCAGTCCATTGTCGCGATAATTTGCGCGGCTTTCTCGAATATCCCGCTGAACACCCGCTGGAGCCATAGCGTCGGGGCAACCGGCCGGCATCCCGTGGCTTGGCGAACACGCGGCTTGACGCGCAGGCCTAATCGCAATACGTACGAACATTCGTTCGTAGCAAGAAGCGGCGTTTTTAGGGCGATTCCAGAGGAGGCTACTCATGCACATTATCATTGTTGGCGCGGGGATCGCAGGTATGACGACCGCCATCGCCCTCCATCAGCGGGGGCATGACGTGACCGTGCTCGAGCAGGCGACCGCCCTGAAGGAAATCGGCGCAGGCATTCAGCTTGCGGCGAACGGTTCGCTCGTTCTTCGTGAGTTGGGGCTGGAAGAAGCCGTCGCGAAAGCCGGCGTGATACCGCAATCGTATGAGATGCGGGACATCAGCACCGGCAAGTTGCTGAACCTGTCGCCGCTCGGCGAACAGGGCACAAAGCATTGGGGTGCGCCGCTTTATAACATTCATCGCGCCGATCTGATCGACATTCTTGCCCGAGCAGTTCCAGCAGGCGCGCTCCGGCTCGGAACGCAGGTCGTTGATTTCGTGCAGGACGACGACAGCGTCACGGTTGGCTTGGCGTCCGGCGAGCAGGTTCGCGGCGATGTTCTGATCGGAGCCGATGGCATTCATTCGGTCATTCGCAAGCAGCTGCGTGGCGAAGAGCCGACGCATTTTTCGAATATTCTGATGTGGCGGGCGCTGATTCCGGCGGAGAAACTGAGCCACATCAATCTCGAGGAAAAGGGAAACTATTGGTTCGGCCCGGGACGGACCCTGATTACCTATTGGGTTCGCTCAAAAAATCTCTACAGCATTCTGGCATCTGTGCCGGTGACCGAAGTCCAGCGTGAATCCTGGACCGAAGACGGCGACATCGAAGAACTGCGGCGCTCATTCTCGGATATCGAGCCACGCGCGCGCGCCATGATGGAGCAGATCGAGACCGCCTTTATCACCGGCATGTATTATCGGGACCCGATCGACCGCTGGACATACGGCCGTGTCACGCTCATGGGCGATGCCGCCCATCCGATGGTGCCGTTCCTCCCGCAGGGGGCGTGTCAGGGCATCGAGGATGCCTGGACCATGGCGACGGTGTTATCGAACATTTCGACCAAGACAGTCGGTTCAGCGCTTCAGGAATACGAGCAACGCAGACGTCCGCGGACGACACGCGTACAGTCGGGCGCGCGTGCCATGGTCAAGCTGACGCACGAGTCTGAACCTGATCGCATCCGTGCGAGAAACGGCCGCTGGAAGGGTATGCAGCACATTGACCCCATGACAGAAACGACCTGGGGATTCGTGTGGGGGTACGATGTTCTCAAAGCTGTAAATCAGCCTGCCGGGGAAGTTCTCGGCCTATCGGCCACCCGCGAGGGAAAAAGTCTCAAGCGCCCGGAAAGCCAGCGTGCTTTCTCGCTGTGGAAGAGCGCTTTCTCGCCGGAGCAGGTGGCCCGAGGCCACGATGGCCTTCGCGAAGGCTACGAAGAGTTCCTCGCGAAAAATTTCCCGCTCGGGAAAGATATCGAGGTCAAGCCGGTGGAATTGCGTGGGGTTCCGGCGCTGCGGGTCGATGCGTCTCGGAAAAAGGCCGATGCGCCGACGGTTTTGCATTTCCATGGCGGTGGTTATGTTCTTGGCTCCGCGCAGGGCTCGCTGGAATATGCACACCGATTGGCTGAAACGGTGGGTGGGACATGCGTCACCGTCGATTATCGCCTCGCGCCCGATCATCCTTATCCCGCTGCGATCGACGATGCTCTCGACGCGTATCGCGGCCTGATCGACAGTGGCGTTCCGGCGTCATCCATTTTTCTGAGCGGTGAATCCTCCGGTGGCGGATTGGCACTGGCAGCTGCAATGGCGCTCAGAGCGGCCGGAGATGATTTGCCGGCGGGTATCATCGGCGTCTGTCCGTTTGTGGATCTGACGTTGCGTGGACCGAGTGTCTCGAAGTTCGCCGGCGACGATCCAGCCGCGAACAAGGACATGCTGGCCTATCTCGGCGCCTCCTACTTTCAGGGGCATGAGCCGACCGATCCATTCGTCTCGCCACTCTATGGCGATCTTGCCGGCCTTCCTCCGATGTTCCTGACCGCGAGCGAAGGAGAGGTGCTGCTGAGCGATACAACGCGCCTGATCGAGCGTGCACAGAAGGCGGGCGTCGATGTCACGCCCCGCATCGTTGACGATTCGGTGCACGTCTACACGATCTTCCCGTTCCTGCCGGAGACCGCTTCGACCATGAAGGCGATCGGGGAATGGGCCGGCAAGCGGATCGCAGGCTAGGCGCCGCCGAAGTCACACCACAAGCAATGCTCGGTTATCCGAGTATTGCTTGGTCTGAGATTTACAAAAACCAAAAAAGAGGAATGTTCATGAGGATGCCCGGACGATTTTTCGCCGCTTCAGCTCTCGCGTTGCTGATTGCCGGAGGTGCGCATGCGCAGGGAATTTCAAACGGCACAGTCAAGATTGGCGTGCTGGGCGACATGTCCGGCGTGTTTCAGGATCTGAGCGGCGCCAGTTCCATTGCGGCCGCGAAAATGGCGGTCGATGACTTTATCAAGAATGAGAAGCCGCCGTTCAAGGTGGAGCTTGTCACGTCGGATCATCAGAACAAGCCGGACATTGCGGTTAGCCGCGTACGGGAATGGTACGATGTCGATGGTGTCGATATGGTCACGGATGCGATCAATTCCGCTGTTGCGCTGGCGGTATCGGGCGTCACGCGCGAGAAAAATCGCGTTCTGATGGTGACGGGTGCCGGAACCACAGCACTGATCAATGAGCAGTGCTCGCCGAATACGATTCTCTACGCGTGGGATACCTACGGCATTTCGAATGCGCTTGCGGGTTCGATCACGCGATCGGGCAAGAAGAACTGGTATTTCCTTTCGGTCGACTACGCGCTTGGCCAGGCCATCGAGAAGGATGCGACAAGAGCGATCGAGACCGCCGGAGGCAAAGTTGTCGGGTCGCGCAAGCATCCGACAGGAACAGCCGATTTCTCGTCGTTTGTCCTGACAGCCCAGAACTCCGGCGCGGATGTCATCGGCCTGGCGAACGCGGGGGGCGATCTGATCAACTCGGTGAAGGCGGCTCAGGACTTCGGCATCACCCAGAAGCAGACGATTGCGCCGATGGCGGCGACCTTGATGGATATCCACGCGATTGGTCTTCCGTCGGCACAGGGCCTCGTGCTGGTTGAGGGATTCTACTGGAATCGTAATGACGAGTCCCGCGCATGGAGCGAACGTTTCTTCAAGGAACGGAATAGAATGCCGATCATGCTGCAAGCCGGGCTCTATTCCGCGATCACCACCTATCTCAAGGCGGTGAAGGAAACCGGGACCGACGATGCGAAGATGGTTCTCGACCATATGAAGAAAGCCGAAATCAACGATCTGTTCGCAAAAGGCGGGCGGATTCGTGCAGACGGCCGAATGGTCTACGATATGTACGTTTTGGCGGTGAAGAAGCCAGCGGATTCCAAGCGGGCATGGGACTATCTCGAAATTCGAGACACCATATCGGGCACCGATGCTTATCAGCCGCTCTCTGACTCGAAGTGTCCGCTGGTCAAGAACTAGCTGACGATATCCGAAAACATGCGTGCCGCGTAAAACTCGCGCGGAGCGCCGCCTGAATGCCAGGTTGCCGACAATGTTGCGGCCAGAGATTTGATTTCGATAAGCGGTGAGCTTCACGATGCCAGACAACAAGCAATCATTGAAAACATGGCCTCGCCGATTGCCGGGATCGATTGATCCGCCGACCACATCGCTCTGGGATAGTGTAGAGGTGAATGCGCACCGCTATCCCGATCGCGCAGCTCTGATTTTTCTCGGCTTCCGCACGACATATCGCGAACTGAAGGACGCATCCGAAAAGCTTGCCGGGCGATTGCATGCCCTCGGTGTGAAACGCGGCGACAGGGTTCTTGTCGTCATCCAGAATTGTCCGCAGCTGGTCATTGCACATCTGGCTATCGCTCGGGCCAATGCAATTGTCGTCCCTGTCAATCCCATGAACCGGGCCGACGAACTCCGTCACTACATTTCGGATGCGGAAGCTAAAGTTGCCATTACGACGGCTGATCTTGCGCCGGAACTGGCTGCTGCCAGCAACGGGATAGATTCAGGCGATGGACTTGATCATCTCATTGTCAGCCACTTTACCGATGCGATCGACGCTGTCGACCAATCGGATATCCCGTCGCAATGGCGTGACTGGCTGCTGACCAGGCATGAACTGCCGAAACTGACTCACGGCGGTGTTTATCATTGGCGTGACGCGATAGCGACGGCTGGGAATTTGCCCGATCTTGAGGTTGCCCGTGAGGATCTGGCGCTGCTGCCTTATACCAGCGGTACCACGGGTCTTCCGAAGGGGTGTAAGCTCACTCATGGCAACGTGATGCATAATGCCGTGGGATCGGCGTTGTGGCTCGATACGACGCCGGAGACCGTCAATCTCACGGTGTTGCCACTGTTTCATATCACCGGTCTGGTCTGTGTAATGCACGCGTCGCTTTATGCGGGCGGCACCATGGTCATCATGCCGCGCTGGGATCGCGAATTGGCCGGACAACTGATGTCGCGATATCGCGTGAGCCATTGGACCTCCATTCCGACGATGATTATCGATCTTCTCGCCAGTCCGAATCTCGCCAGTTTCGATCTGTCGAGTCTTGTCTATATCGGCGGGGGCGGGGCGGCGATGCCTCAGGCTGTTGCGGAAACGCTTCTCGACAGGTTCGGATTGAAGTTCGTCGAGGGGTACGGGATGACTGAATCCGCAGCGGTCACGTTGTTCAATCCATGTGACGATCCAAAACTCCAGTGTCTCGGAATTCCGTTTATCAGCGTGGATGCCCGTATCATGGATATTGAGAGCGGCGCCGAGTTGCCCGACGGGGAGCAGGGCGAAATCGTTGTCCATGGCCCGCAAGTTTTCCAGGGGTATTGGAAGCGGCCTGAAGCCTCGAAGGAAACTCTGATTACAATCGACGGAAAGACGTTTCTGCGTACCGGAGATCTCGGCTACAGGGATCCGGACGGCTACTTCTTTATCACGGATCGTCTGAAGCGAATGATCAATGCGGCCGGTTACAAGGTGTGGCCTGCGGAGATCGAGGCGCTTCTATTTCATCATCCTGCGATTCACGAAGTCTGTGTCATCAGCTCCAGAAATGACTATCGGGGAGAAACGGTGAAAGCCGTTGTGGTGGTGAAACCATCCCATGCCGGCATTAAGGAGGAGGAGATCGTCGACTGGTGCCGAAGCCGCGTCAGCTCCTACAAGGTGCCGCGAATCGTCAAGTTTGTGGATTCGCTTCCCAAAAGTGCTTCCGGAAAAGTGATGTGGCGTGCGCTCCAAGAAGCCGAATCGCACAACGCCTAGCCGAAGGGAAATCAAGGGCCGTATTCCGGCTAGCCTATTGCGCTTGTTTGGATGGCGAGTTGCCACTTCGCGAAGGCTCGGTTACCTCTCGTTTGGGCAAGTCGGCCCATTGGAGCGGAAGCTATGAGCCGGACACCGATGAAACGTACCCGGACCGGGGCACGGGTGCCAGTGGACGATGTCGCTCTGAGTTATGCCAGTCTGGCTATCGATGAAGGGGCGGTCATCGAGCAGCCGGAAACCGCGGCGGGGCGAATGCGAATTCGCATCCTTCTCACAGCGATCGCGTTGGTCGCCGAGCGAGGTTATGAGACCTGCAGCATGCGGACGATTGCGAGCGCTGTCGGATTGCGGGCGCCCACGCTCTACAATTATTACCCGTCCAAGGAAGCGCTGCTTGTCGAGGCTATCGATTTTGGAATCGACAACTTCTTTTCTTATATTTTGAAGGATATCGATCAGAAGCCACGCCCCGAGCGCCTGTTCGAGATTGCCCGGCGTCACATCGACTACAAGCTGCGCCATCAGGTGATCTCGCGCGCAAACGATCGCTTGATTGATCCGCAGTTTGCGAAGTTGTTTCTCTCAGAGAAAGATCGCAAGCATTTTGGGAAACGGCTGGATAATTACCGCTACAAGATCCATGACCTCGTGAAAGAAGCCGTTGGGGATCAATCTCCTGTCGATCCGATGTTCGTCACGCTCTCGATCATGAACCAATGGGATCGGGCGGCCTATTGGTACAATCCCAAGGGGAAGCGTTCGCACGCCGAGACATTGGAGCAATTGCTGACGCTGACGGCAAGGCTGCTGGGTGTGAAGAGGGTGCGGAGCTAATTCGATCGGCTTGAAGAAGCCGATCGCCGTTGAGCGGCGGTGGGCACCCGTTTTTTGTCCTCCAGCCACGGCTCCGGGCGATGCGGCCGACACACCCCTCGGTTTCTCCGGAAGACCCCGGATGCTGGCAGCCGGAAAGTTCAGGCGGTTTTGGCCAGCGCAGGATCTAGGCGCGATTGTTTGCGGTCCCTGTGCGATGACCGGGCCATCTGGGCCGGAAGCTATTTCACCTGGCCCATTTCCTTGAGCACTTCATTGGCTGCCTTGAATGCGTCGAGACCTGCGGGAATGCCGCAATAGACCGTGGCGTGAAGCAGCACTTCCTTGATTTCATCGACGGTCACGCCGTTGTTGATCGCGCCGCGCGTATGCAGCTTGATCTCCGGCGAGCGGTTGAGCGCGGTCAGCATCGCGAGATTGAGCATGCTGCGTGTCTTGCGGTCGAGACCGGGCCGGTTCCAGGCATAACCCCAGCACCATTCCGTCGTGATGTGCTGGAATGCCATGGTGAAGTCGTTCGCCGACTGGATCGATTTGTCGACATACTCCGTTCCGAGCACCTCGCGCCGCGCAGACAGGCCAATGTCGAACAGGCCGCCGAGGGTAATCTTCTGATCGTAGCTCATATGCGCTCCGTTGATGGTGTGTTGTTTCAAGGTGTGTGAACGGGTCCAGGCGTTATGTTCAGATCCCGAGATAGGCCGCCCTGACGGCGGGATTCTCGTTGAGATCAGCGGCTGTACCTTCCAGCGTGATGCGGCCGCTTTCAAGAACATATCCGCGCGAAGCGACATCGAGCGCAAGCCCGACATTCTGTTCCACCAGCAGGATCGATGTGCCGCGGCTGTGAATCTTCACAAAGGCGTCATGCATTTCTTCGACCACTTTCGGCGCGAGGCCATGGCTCGGCTCGTCCAGCAGCAGCAGTTTCGGCTTCAGCATCAAGGCGCGCCCGACTGCGACCATCTGCTGTTCGCCGCCCGAAAGAGTTCCGGCGAGTTGCTCGCGTCTTTCCAAAAGACGTGGAAACAGGGAGAAAATGTCCTGCATGCGCGTCGGGAGGTCCGTCGCGGTGCGCGCGGTGAATGCGCCGAGCAACAGATTCTCTTCCACTGTCATGTCCGGGAAAATCTGCCGGCCTTCCGGCACATGTGCAATGCCGAGCGATGGTGTCTCAAAAGAAGATCGGCTCATCAGGTCCGTTCCGGCGAAACGGAGCGTACCGCTCACGCGCGGCACGAGCCGTGAGATAGCGCGCAGGATCGTGCTCTTCCCGGCGGTGTTGGCGCCGATGATGCAGACGAACTCGCCTTCGAACACCGCGAGATCGACGCCATGAAGGACTTCGACCTCGCTGTAGCCAGCCTTGAGGCCGCGAATCTCGAGCAATGGAGTGGCGCTCATGTGCGTTTCTCCATCGATCGGCCGAGATAGGCTTCGACAACCTGTGGATCGTTGGCGACCTGCTCGGGCGCACCATCCGCCAGCAGGCGGCCGAAGTTCAGAACGAGAATGCGATCACAAACCGTCATGATGGCGCGCATGTGATGCTCGACCACCAGCAAGGTTATGCCGTCGTCGCGCAGCGAACGGATCAGGTCCATGATCTCCTGCATCTCGATGGGGTTGAGCGCCGCCATGACCTCATCAAGCAACAGAACCTTGGGGCCGGTGCAAAGCGCCCGCGCCAGTTCGATGCGGGCCCGCTCGGGGAATGACAGCGTACCTGCCTGCTTTTGTGCAATCGACTTCAGGCCGACGCGGTCGAGGCAATTCAATGCTTCTTCGCGCGCGGCATCGACGTCGTGGCGAAGCAGGCCCGCCGTTAGCACGTTGTCGAGCACCGAGCTTTCGCCGAACAGCGCGACGTTCTGGAATGTCTTGGTCATGCCGAGCGCCGCAACCTTGTGCGGCTTCAGGCCCGCGAGCGGTTGGCCGTCGAGCGTCACTGTTCCCTTGTCGGGACGGATCAACCCGACCAGCGTGCTGAAGAATGTGGTTTTCCCTGCGCCATTGGGCCCGATCAGGCCGATGATCTGTCCTTTGGGGACAGAGAATGTCACATCGGACAGCGCCTGAAGCCCGCCGAAGCGCTTCGATATTCCTCGAACATCGAGAATCGTCATGATGACGCTCCGCCGCTCAGTTTCGCGCGAAGCGATTCAAATACGGTGACGAATCCTCGGGGGCGCCACAGAATGACCGCGATCAGAATGAGACCGAAGACGAGTTGAGATAATCCGGCCGCGCTGGACGAGAGCCAGTCGTTCATCAGTTCTTCGAGCGGAATGATGAAGAATGCGCCGAGGATCGGTCCAATCGCGGTGCCGATGCCGCCGAGGATGGCGATCAGCGCGATGCGGATGGAAATAGCGGAGGCGCTGAACACCGTATCCGGATCGAAGAACACCGCGACCTGTGCATATAGCGTGCCGAGCATCGCCATCAGCGCACCAGAGAGAATCGCGGCCTGCAGCTTCACCTGCGTGGTGTCGATGCCGATCACTTCCGCGGCCGCCGGATTTTCCTTGATCGCGCGCAGCCGATAACCCATCGCGCCGCGCCGGACGATCTCGAAGATCACTGTGGTGATGACGAGCGCGGCGAGGGCGATATAGGTATGTGGCAACAGAAGCTTGAACGAATAATTGGCAAGGCTGGGTGCGGAGAAAGGTACGGAGATTCCGCCCGGACCGCCGGTCAGGGACGCCCAGACATTGCCGATGACGCGCATCACTTCGCCGAATGCGAGGGTCGCCAGCGCGAAGTAATGTCCCTGCAATCGCATGGTCGGAATGGCGATGACAAAGGCGGCGAGGCCGCCGAGCACGCCGCCGGCGAGCATTCCAAGCCAGGGTGAGATGCCGAACTTCAGCAGCAGGATTGTCGATGTATAGGCGCCAATGCCGAAGAACGCGGCGTGTCCGAGCGAGGTCTGGTTGGCGAGGCCGCCAATGATGTTCCAGGTCTGCGCCATGGCAGCAAACAGCAGCGTGAAGGTCAGCACGCGAATCCAGTAACCGCGCGGATCAAGCGCGAGCGGCAACAGACACGCAACAATAAGAACGATGGCGATGACGAGCCAGCGCTTCATCGGCTGGCCCCCACAAGACCTTGCGGCCTTACAGCCAGCACC
>CAZQMD010000188.1:0-9774 GCA_964594185.1 uncultured Afipia sp.
ACCCAGCCCATCGAGAACGCCGTTAACGGGGTTCCCGGCGTGCAATCGCTGCGCTCCACATCGATCCAGGGGCTCTCGGTCGTCACGGTTGTTTTCGCGTCCGGAAGTGACATCTACCGAGATCGGCAAGTGGTGGCCGAACGCCTGGCGGTCGCGGCCCAGCAACTCCCCGCGGGGACACAATCCCCGGCGATGACGCCGCTGACCTCCTCGACGAGTACCGTCCTGGTGGCGGGGCTCACCTCCGACAAGCGTTCGCTGATGGATATGCGCACCATCGCCGATTGGACGCTGCGGCTGCGGCTTCTTGCCGTGCCGGGGGTCTCTAACCCTCGACGACGTTCTGGCCGCAGCGAAGAAGGCGACCGGCGTGCGCGGCGCGGGCTTTATCGACACGACCAATCAGCGCATCGTCTTTCAGACGGAGGGGCAGTCGCTCAAGGCGGAAGATGTTGCCCACACTGTCTTGCTGAACCAGGGCGCTTCGAGCGTGCTGCTGGTCGACGTTGCCGACGTGGTCCATGCGCCGGAGCCGCCGATCGGTGGCGCGACGATCATGGGCAAGCCCGGCGTAATCCTGGCGATCTCGGGACAGTACGGCGCCAATACCGTCGAGGTGACGCAGCGTGTCGAAGACGCGCTGGCGGACTTGCGGCCGGTGATCGAGAAGGATGGCGTCATCCTTCACGCCGACCTTTTCCGTCCGGCGAACTTCATCGATACGGCCAACAATAATGTCCGGGAGTCGCTGATCCTCGGCGACATCCTCGTCGTCGGGGTGCTGTTCCTGTTCCTTTTCGATCTGCGTACGGCGGCCATCGCCTGCACGGCGATTCCGCTTTCGCTGCTGGCCGCAGTCATCACCTTGAACGCGCTGGGCGAGAGCCTGAATACCATGACCTTGGGCGGCCTCGCGATCGCCATCGGCGAAGTTGTCGATGACGCGGTGATCGGCGTTGAAAACATCGTCCGACGTTTGCGCGAGAACAGGCGTTTGCCCAATCCGCGGTCCGCAGCCCGCGTCGTGCTCAACGCCTCGCTCGAAGTGCGCGGAGCCGTGATTTACGCTACCCTCGCGGTGGTTCTTGTTTTCTTGCCCGTGCTGACGTTGCCGGGTCTCGCCGGCCGGTTCTTTGCGCCTCTCGGCGCCGCTTACATTTTCGCGATCCTGGCATCGCTTGTCGTCGCGCTTTCCGTGACGCCGGCGCTCTCGATGCTGTTGCTCGCGGGTCGCGGACGACAAGACGAAGGCGCGGGAGCGGCTAGAGAGCCGCCCGTCGTTCGCTGGACACGCGGCCGCTATGAGCGAATTTTGCGGAACATCGCGGTCCATCCACGGACTGCGATCACCGCCGCTATGGCCTTTACTTTGGCCGGCTGTGCCGCCCTCCCGTTCTTCGGAAGCGCCTTCCTTCCTGAGCTCAAGGAAGGACATTTCATCCTGCACATGTCGGCCGTGCCGGGCACTTCGATCGCGGAATCGGAGCGCCTTGGCGCGCTCGTCACCAAGGCTTTGGCTGCCCTGCCAGTGGTGCGCTCGATCTCCCAGCGGATCGGCCGGGCGGAGAAAGCGGACGACACCTGGGGTACGCATTACAGCGAGTTCGAGGTCGACCTCAAGCCTGGGCTATCCGGTGACGAAGCGGAAGGCGCTCAGGCCGACGTGCGCAAGGCCCTCGTCGGATTCCCGGGCGTAAACTTCGCCGTCAAGCCGTTCCTGACGGAGCGGGTCGAGGAATCGCTATCGGGCTACACGGCCGCCGTTATCATCAACATCTTTGGCGACGATCTCAACACGCTCGATCGCACGGCGCGCGACGTAGCGCGCACCGTCGGCGGGATCCAAGGCGCGACGGAAGTGCAGCTGCAATCGCCGCCTGGCATGCCGCAACTCACCATTAGGCTCCGGAAAAAGGTTGTAGAGCGCTGGGGCTTCGACGCGGTGGACGTTCTTGACCTAGTGCGCACCGCCTATCAAGGCGATGTCGTCGGTCAGAGCTATGACGGGAACCGGGTTTTCAACGTCATCACAGTGCTCGACGCCGCGAGCCGCAATAACATCGCGAAAGTTGGGGACCTCGCCCTGCGGGCGCCGAGCGGCAGCTTTGTACTCCTGAAGCAAATTGCGGATGTATACGAAACCGCCGGCCGATATCAGGTTTCTCATCTCGGCGGCCGGCGCGTTCAGACAGTGACGGCGAACGTTGCCGGCCGCGACGTCGCGTCATTCGTGCAGGAAGCTCAGGCAGCGGTTGCAACCCATGTCGAACGCCCGAGTGGGGTCTACGTCGAGTTCACCGGCACAGCGCAAGCGCAGGCACAATCCCGGCGGGACCTGCTGATCCATTCGTCGATCGCCGCCGTCGGCATCGTTATGCTCCTGTCGATCGTGACGCGGAACTGGCGAAACCTGCTGCTCGTCCTTGTCAATCTGCCCTTCGCCCTCGTCGGCGGCGTGCTCGCTGTATTTGCAACCGGAGGCGTGCTCTCGCTCGGTTCAATGGTCGGCTTCGTGACACTGTTCGGAATCACGTTGCGCAACTCGATCATGATGATATCGCACTATGAACGCTTGGTCGAAATTGATGGCATGCCCTGGGATCTTGAAGCTGCAATCAAAGGCGCCGGCGACCGACTGACGCCCATCCTGATGACCTCGCTCGTCACCGCGCTTGGGCTCCTGCCTCTCGCGATCGGAATGGGAGATCCCGGCCGTGAGATCGAGGGCCCCATGGCGCTCGTCATTCTCGGTGGTCTGCTGACCTCGATGGCTCTGAATTTGCTCATTCTGCCTGCGTTGGCGTTGCGCTTCGGACGGTTCGAGGCCGCCGTCAATGAGCTCGGCGAAAATCCTCCAGAGGTGGCCAATGCCTATTCGACCGGCGAATGACCGCCCGGTTGGTCGTCTTGGTCGGCCTTTCCGGAAGCGGGAAGTAGACGATCCTTTCCTGCGTTGCTGGCCTCGACGAGCTTGACGCCGGCCATGTCGAGATCATGGGCCAGCGCCTGTCGCGCCGACCCGAACCGGAAGACCTATTCCGTTGCAGCAGGAAGTCGCCGGGTGCCCCGGTCTGCATCCGGAGCGCCATCTGCAGCACTGCGCAAACGACCATGATGCAGACGGAGATGCAGTACCGGGCAACACCAGGGAGGCGGTGCTCAAGCACCAGCGGGGACAGCCTGTTAATGGAAACTCAAACTACCCGCTGGGGACCGCCGTTCCCGCCGCCGCTCGGGATCTGGGGAACAAGATCGAGAATAGGAGTCTTAAGACGTAAAGCCGAATTGGAGACGGCAGCGGCTGATACCGGGACCGCCAGATTGGCTGGAAAGCGAGCGCGGTCCTCATGAAATGGATGCTTGTCGTTCTGGTCGGCGGCGTGACGCCGGTCAACACCGATCTGGTGTTCGAGAAATTCGCGGACTGCCTATCCGCCGAGGAGCAGATGCGGAGGCATTACGCGGACGCTTTCGAGGCTTGGGATAGATCGGGGGCACCCAATTTCGAACGACGACGGGATTATTCCAAGGCACGCGACATCCAAGCCAAACGGCTACTGAGCAACATCGGGACTTGCATTCCGCACAGTGGCGATCCGCTTCTCGGCACGCCTCTGCAGCAGCCAAATCCTCAACCCACTGCGCAGAGGAGACTGGCATTTGCCGCCTAGGTCTCGCTGGCACGAACGCGGCCAAGCTGACGCAAGTCTCCATCGGGAGAGGCGGCATTTCTGTTTTACCACCTCTCAGAGGGGAGCAGGTCTCAGAGGGGAGCAGGTCGCCGCGAGTAGCAATCAATGGTGCATCGCGGCGAGATCGCCGACCATCTTGCCCGTCGTGCTGTTGACGATGTGCAGCGACATGCAGGCCGGGCATGGCACCGCCGCATAGGTATATTCGGGTTTTCTGCACTCAAGCGCTTCGTCGTCCAGGGAAAGCTGGACGTTCATTCGCGTGCGCGGACAGTTGAACAGGATCTGGCGCCGCATGACCCCACCATGCACCTTGCCCGCTGCCGGCGAAATTGCGGATGACTACCTAGGGCGCTCCCCGAAAGTTGAGGTGGGTCAAAGCGAACCCAACGACTGATCCAGAATTGACCTGCATCGGGCACTTCGGCCCCGATAGCGTGGCGAGGCGGAGCCCGGACTCCTGGGCACTCCGGGTCCCGTCTCTCGGCCGCCGCAGACCGTTACTTTTCCGGAGGCCTCAGCGGGCTGTCGGCCCAATTGCGGGCGGTCGGGTTGTGCAACGGGTCTTGCTCGCAAACGGTGCAGACGTAGCGCAGCCGTCCCTCGGCAAGATCGTCGGTCACGGCCGCCATCGGCTGGCCGCACGTCGGGCACGCCTTCCGGATGGGATAGAGCACTGCCACTGGATTTCCCCCTGCCGCTTGGATCGTAATCCCGCTCTTGGCGTGTACGCAAGCGCATCCATCAGGCTTGACGTGGGTGCCGCAAGCCGTTGAGATTAGGCTTTCAGTGAATGTTGCGGGGGTGCGTCATGGAAGAGTTCTACAGAGGCTTTGCGCAACGGGCGCGCGATCTGGCGGAGGCCGCGGATCCATTTACCAAGCGGCGGCTACTTGACCTGGCTCAGCGGTACGATCTCAGGAGCAGGCCGGGCGCAGCGAGCGGACGGCCCCTTCCAACGCAGCGGGCCACGCCACCGACCGTGCTATTTTCCGGTTCCGGCGAAGCCTGACGCTCCCAACTATGCGGCAGCGCGAAGCCTTCCTCACCGGCCTCGACCACGTTGCTCAGGACATTCGGCCAACGCATGGCGCCAGCGTGTTGATCGCGCGAGCTCCAAGACAAGACTTGGATAATCGCTCCTGCTGACAAAGCCCTGATGCTGTAGGCGATTCCGGACGGAGCGCTCCGCATCGTTGCCCACCGGCAATTTGGTAGAACGGAAGGCAATCGATCAGCTTCCGCGATTCCACCAGGATTGCCTAAGCTTTAGTTCAGATTGTGGTCAGATTTGCTCAGCCGGATGCTGATAACTCTGGCACTGAGCTCACGTGACCGATGCTATGGAATTGCCGGAAGAAGACCTGATGATCTGCGATCGATGCCGCATGCCCATGCAGCATTTGCCGGACCTTCGGAGCATTGGTTGCCATCCGGCAGCGAGTATATTCCGAAGCAGTGCCTGCAATGCCGTCGTCTCACTGCCTTGGTGAACTTGCCACGTGCGATCCGATCGATAGAGGACGGACTGCTCCTCCTGAGACTTTCCCGCCAACCAACAGTTCCGCCAGAAGACACCTGCCATCCGAACTCGGGGTTTTGGTCAATATTGACCAGCCCCGCTGCCACGAGTTGAGGCAGACTGGGTCCATCGCCGCTCCGACAGGCAGTTATCGGCGACGGAGAGATCGGTAATGCTGCCGCCTAACTTCCGGGAAAGCAGATGTCATCTATCCAGCCAAACCCACTGTTCAACCGCGCCGAGTTCGGAATTCACCCGTGTCTCAGGTGCGGCAAGCCTATGCGGCTCGTTTGCATCGAGCCCGACCAGCCTGGTCACGAAGTCCGGATCTTCGAGTGTCCGGAATGCAAAACGACGGGCAAGTTCAAAGCCGTGATCTAGTCGCCGATGGGCAGAGATCGGCTGGTCCCAACGTTCGCTTCGCCAAGGCGCGGAGTCTCGCTCTGATGACGGGACGACGGGTCCATCCGCGCGGCTGGTTTATTGGCACCGCCTTCAGGCGGCCGGCCAAAGTAGACGTCATGAGGACCAAAATCGGCATGGCCGGCAGGACCAACACACCATATGACCCGAGGGATTTTCTCGCCAACGTGGGCGAGGGAAAGACCATCCTTGAACTCGGCAAGGGCGACGTCATTTTCACCCTTGGTGACGAGGCGAATACGATCTTCTACATCCAGAAGGGGCGGGTGAAGGTTGTCGTCGTATCTGAGCAAGGCAAGGAAGCTGTCGTCGGTATCTTGGTGCCGGGCCAATTCTTTGGCGAAGGCTGCATGAACGGTCATTCGCTGCGGATTGCGACAACGACGGCGATTGAGTCCTGCTTGATCACGGCGATCACGAAAAGCGCCATGCTCGCCGCCTTGCGCGATCAGCCTAAGTTCTCCGAATTGTTCATGAGCTACCTGCTCACCCGAAATAGTCGGATCGAAGAGGATTTGATCGACCAGCTCTTCAATTCCAGTGAAAAACGGTTGGCGCGCCTGCTTCTCCTATTGGCGAATTTCGGGAAGGAGGGGAGCCCTCAACTGATCAGCCCCAACATCAGCCAGGAAACATTGGCCGAGATGATCGGAACGACCCGATCCCGCGTCAGCTTTTTTATGAACAAGTTTCGCAAGCTCGGCTTGATCAACTACAACGGAAAGATCGAGGTCAACAGCTCGCTGCTGAACGCCGTCTTGTACGACAAGCCCGAGATCCAACGCGACTGATAAATCGATCAGCGGAAGCGCAAGGCGGCCGCCGCAACAAGACCTGATCGAGACCGGTTGAACTCGTCATCCAAACTACGCTCAAATCCGAATAGCCCTAACGAGTTGGTGCGGCGACGATGAACTTTCCAGTCTTGCTCTTGCCCGTATCTGACCACAAGTGTCCTAATTCGCTGTCGGAACCTAGTTCGTCTGAACCGTTGATCTAGCTCAACGGCCCAATCTTCGTCCCGTCGAACCATCGCGCATGGCTGAGCCCGAGAAACCAAAGCCGGCTGAGGAAGCCAAGCCCTCCCGGGTCGAGGAAGCTCGAAGCGTCATCGAGGAGTACGCGAACGGCCTCCGCGAGATCATCAGAAAGCTGCGCCAGAAGCTGCACTAAGTCGCCTGCCGCTTGCGTGGAGGCGGCAGCCTGGCGGCCGGGTTCCTTCGCTCCTCGCGAGCCGGCCCTGCGGGCGCTTACCCAGGATATCGAAGGCTCGGAGCCGAAGCGTCTCGCCTTGCTCAGACGCCAGGCTGCGAGGCCGGCCGATCAAGTATCCCTGCATCTCGTCGCAACCCTGTTGCCGGAGAAGCGACATCTGGGCGTCGGTCTCGATCCCCTCCGCGAGCACCGGCACCCCTAGGCCGTGGGCAAGGCGGATCACCGCGCGTACGATGGCCAGCGACCGCTCGCTCTGCCCCAGCGAGGCGACGAAGGACCGATCGATCTTGATCCTGTCGAGAGGCAAGACTTCAATGTACGACAAGGAGGAATAGCCAGTACCGAAGGAGTCTGGGCTAAGCGCCTCTTTTCGTCGAGATTTGAGGTTTCCATCCTCATCGGGATAATCTGAATCAGCTTTTGCGTCGCCACCACGTGAGCAAGCGCCCGATCTCGGCGAGCGACCTTGCGGATCGAGTTGCGGACTTTTCCTCGTGCGGGCTGATCGACGGCGCCTCGTCTAGCGCGCGAAGTTGCTGCATTTTCCTTTCTAGGTTAGGAGGCAAATCGGTTTGCTCCCTTAGCACTGTGCGCAGGTGCTCACCGATCTCACGCCTGATTGCATGGCTGTGCGTTTGGTCATCGAGAAGTTTCGCATACTCTCGATCCGCAATCAGGTTGAATTTCGCGACCACAATCTGCCTCGAACCAGGCAGGCACCATCCTATGGAAAATGCGGAGACCGTTGCTTTTTGCTATCTACGCGGACGCTGGTTGCTAGACAGCGGGTCCATCGCTATCGACCTTTGGCTATCCTGCGACGTGCGCTGCTTGTCTAAACAGCGGGCGACGGTCTCACACACCTAATGTCGTCAATGAAAGGGCGTTCCGCTGGCACGGGAGTTTTCTGAGTTTGGGGAAAGCCACGGGGCCGCCGCGATACATAGGTTGCCGCGCTCGCCTGATCTCTGATGAGAGTCCCAATCCTCAAAGCCAAACAATGTCAGGATTTGAGGGGAACTCGCATGGCTCAGAGAGACTTTCTTACGTTGCCGCGAAAACGCCAGTTCATCGGAGGAGACGCGCTTACACGAGAAGGTTTTTCGTAATCAGGCTTGCGGCCTGTGCCGCTACCATCGCCTCACTTCAAACCGCTTCGGCGATTTCCGTTGCAGCACCTGGCGTGCTTGGCGCGTCCGATAATGCCGTAATCCAAGTCAAGGGCGGCCACGGTCACGGCCACGTGCACCGATGAGGACACCGGGGCGGCCGCGGCCATCATTACGGGTGGCACCGGGGGCGTGGCCACCATTATGGATGGTACCGAGGTCGTGGTCACCACTATGGGTGGAGGCACCACCGCCATCGCTGGTGAGTTCGAGGGGCTGCGCTTCGCACAGGCGCGACCTAAAAGACAAAAGCCGATTCTCAGAGCCGGCCTTCGGTTTTTCAATCCCTGAACGAATAAGTAGTGCGCAACCACCCTAAGCGTCGTTCTCGGGCCACGGCTCTCGATTCTTCCGGCTGAGCTAGTCCAGAGGTGACTAGGACAGGATGCTGTTCTTCGTCTTCGATGTCCTCTGCTGAATGGCAAGGACCTTGGGCGAGAGCCGCAGATTGAGCGCAAGCGGCTGCTGCAAAACCTGATTACGGAAATGAGTTGGACGATCCGCCGCCCCCGTCCCCTTCGTCGGCCAATATCTTCCCCCTGACGCCGTTGACGAAGTGCAGAAGGCCGCAAGCCAAGCACGACACGGCTGCATGCGCGCTGCCGTGGGGATACGTTGCGAACACAATGCTACCCGTCGCTTTCGCGCGTCCTCCACGGGGAGCTGTTCAGACGCCACAAGCTGCAGCAGGCCGATCCATGCAGCAGGCGCCGCCCTATGGGGCGGCGCCAAGATTGTCAGTTACCAGCGGCCGGTGCCGAAGCTGAAGCCGATGTTCGGCCCCCCGCCGTAATAGCCGTAGCCGCGGTCGTAGTAGCCCGGACCGCCGTAGGAGCCGTAGCTTCTGCGCACCACGTAGCGGTCGTCGCCGCCGTAGTAGCGCTGCACGTATCGTGGGCCGCGGGTCCGGTAGCAGCGGCCGTACTCGCTGCAGACCAGGCGGACCTGATCGATGTTTGCCAGCTCCGCCGACCCGATCGGGGGGGCATTGAGGGGGGCTGCCCCGGCTGCCGCGGCCGCCACGACGCTGGCGGCGGTGGGCCTCGCGCCCGACCGCGCCTTCCCGCCCGACCTGTCGCGTTACCACGAGCGCTCGAGCGAAGTGGTCGACGCCAACGGCCGATTGCTGCGCGCCTTCACGACTCCGGACGGCAAGTGGCGCCTCAAGACGACCGTGGACGATGTCGATCCGCTCTACCTGGCGCTTCTCAAGGCCTACGAGGACCGCCGCTTCGACGACCATTGGGGCGTCGATCCGGTGGCCGCGGTGCGAGCAGCCTGGCAGCTCGCCGAGCGCGGCCGCATCGTGTCGGGTGCGTCCACCATCTCGATGCAGGCCGCCCGCCTGCTCGATCCCCGGCCCCGGAGCTTCACGACGAAGGCCATCCAGTCCGCCCGCGCGCTGCAGCTCGAATGGCGCTATTCCAAGCGCGAGGTACTGGCGATCTACCTGACGTTGGCGCCGATGGGCGGCAATCTGGAGGGCGTACGCGCCGCGTCGCTCGCCTATTTCGGCAAGGAGCCGCGCCAGCTTAGCGCCGCGGAAGCTGCGCTGCTGGTGGCAATCCCGCAGTCGCCGGAGCGCCGCCGCCCCGACCGCGCCTCCGCTCCCGCCCGGGCCGCGCGCGATCGCGTTCTGGCCCGGGGCCTGGAACATGGCGTGATCGACGCTCCTCTGTTCGAGATGGCGCGCAGCCGCCCCACTCCTGACCGTCGCCTCGCCTTGCCGATGCAGGCGCCCCATCTTTCCGCC
>CAZQMD010000189.1:0-9772 GCA_964594185.1 uncultured Afipia sp.
AAGCGCGGGCCGCCGATGACGCGATAGGGCAGGCCGAGGGTGACGAAGCGGTCTTCAAATTCGCGCATCTGGAACGACGCGCGCACCAGAATGGCGACTTCGTTCAGCTTCTGGCCCGCGCGCTGAAGCTGTTCGATTTCCTCGCCGATGCCGCGCGCTTCTTCTTCCGAATCCCATGCGCCGGTGACGGTGACTTTTTCACCGGCCTCGTCCTCGGTCCGCAGTGTCTTGCCGAGTCGGCCTTCGTTGTGCGCGATCAGATGCGACGCCGCGGCAAGGATGTGGCCGGTCGAGCGGTAGTTGCGCTCGAGACGGACGACTTTCGCGCCAGGGAAATCGTGCTCGAAGCGCAGGATGTTGTCGACCTCCGCGCCGCGCCAGCCGTAGATCGACTGGTCGTCGTCGCCGACGCAGCAGATGTTTTTAGGGGCAGCGAGGGGGGCGACTTTTCCCAAACTGTCATCACCGGGCCGACGCGCAGCGTCGAGACCCGGTGATCCATCTTGTGAAGATTCGATGGATTGCCGGGTCAAAAGGGCGTTTACGCCCGTCTTCGACGAGCTATTGCCCGGCAATGACACATTCGACGGCGCCTGCGCCAGCAGTCGCAGCCAGAGATATTGCGCGACGTTCGTGTCCTGATACTCGTCGACCAGAATGTATTTAAAGCGGCCCTGATACTGCCGCAGCACATCGGGATGTTCGCGGAACAGCCGGATATTCTCCAACAGCAGGTCGCCGAAGTCGGCGGCGTTGAGAATCTTCAGCCGCTCCTGGTAGGTCGCGTAAAGCTTGCCGCCCTTGCCGTTGCCGAACACGGCGGCTTCGCCCGCAGGGACCTGCGATGGCGTCAGCCCGCGATTTTTCCAGCCGTCGATCAGCCCGGCCAGCATCCGCGCCGGCCAGCGCTTGTCGTCGATGTTCTCGGCCTGCAGCAACTGCTTGAGCAGGCGGATCTGGTCGTCGGTATCGAGCACCGTGAAATTGGATTTCAGCTGCACCAGTTCGGCGTGATAGCGCAGAATCCGTCCGCCGATGGAGTGGAAGGTGCCGAGCCAAGGCATGCCCTCGACTGCCTGGCCAAGCATCTGGCCGAGGCGGTGCTTCATCTCGCGTGCCGCCTTGTTGGTGAAGGTGACCGAGAGAATTTCGTGTGGCCGGGCGCGGCCGGTGGAAAGAATATGCGCGATGCGCGAGGTCAAAACGCGCGTCTTGCCGGTGCCTGCGCCTGCCAGAACCAGAACCGGGCCGTCGAGCGTTTCCACCGCTTCGCGCTGCTCCGGATTGAGCCCCGTCAGATATTGCGGAGCCGCCGAAGCACGCGCACGCGCCGCGATCCCGCCAGCGGCAGGCTGGTGGCTCGGCACATCGCGGAAGTCTGACGGTGGCAGCTTGTTAGGTTCGGTCATGCGATTCGTCTTTGCCGTCACGATGGCACCGTGAGGCGGGAAAGGGGAGGCTTCATATCAGGATATGGAGCCATATAGGCATGATTGGGCCGGCATGCATCGCTCATTTCCCCGGAAAACAGGCTCACGTGAGGGCCATATAGCCGTATTTGTTCCCTTCAGCGCCGATTTTTGAAGGATTTAAAGGGATGTCGGAGGCTGGAACTCCGGCCTTGCTGGCGGATTGGTTTCTCAGTCGGAGCGCAGATGTCCGCGCTCGAAAAACGAACCGCAGGAGCACGTCATGTTGAGTTGGGTGGTCACATTCCTGATTATCGCGCTGGTCGCGGCCCTTCTGGGCTTCGGCGGCATCGCGGGCGCATCGATCGAAATCGCCAAGATCGTCTTTTTTGTCGCCCTGATCCTGTTCCTGATCTCGGCGGTGGTCGGTCTGGCACGCCGCAGCGGCGGTCCATAAGCGGGCCGCATTAAAACCGCGATGGCATCATTTGGCCGGCATGGCGATGCGCCGGCCGGTGCCGTCCGGTCTTGGGATCGCGCCATGGGCCGCGACCACGTCCCGGATACGCAACGCGATATCCGGGGGAAATGGCGCGGTCTTTCGCGCGTTCATATCGACATGAAGCGTCATGTTTTCCGAGGTGGCTGAAATCCATCCCTCGGTGGCATGGCGCAGTTCTTCAAATGTATGGATACGCTTCTCGTCGGCCGCGATGAGATAGACCGACACCTGTACCGGATCGCCGAGATGCACCTCGCGCAGGTAGCGCACATGCGCTTCCGCCGTGAAGGTCGAGCCGTTTCTTTCCTTCATGTATTGCGGGCCGATGCCCAGTTCGAGCCACATCTGATCGATCCCGCGGTCGAACAGCACGTTGTAGTAAGCCATATTGAGATGGCCGTTATAGTCGATCCATTGCGGCTCGATCTGCATCACGGTGGTGAGGAACGGCGCTGCGATATGCTGCGGCGCATTGTTCTGACGATGCATCGTTGTCATGGATCAACTTCCGGGTTCGTGACGGTACTTTGGCTTGACCCGCTATACATCCTTTGCCACGTTTCGCGCCACAACAGCCTCACAAGAACAGCTTCAAAAGAAACGAGCGACCGTGGCCTTTTCAAACGCAGCCCTCACACGTCCCGCACCCTCCGCGCTGTCCAGCGCCGTCGAAGCGCTTGCGGCGCGTTTCGGCAACGGTCTCATCACCTCGCAGGCGGTGCGGGAGCAGCACGCCCATACCACCACATGGTTGCCGATGCAGCCGCCGGATGCCGTGGTGATGGCGCAGAGCACAGCGGACATTCAGGACGTGGTGCGGATTTGCGCGCAGCACCGCGTGCCGGTGATCCCGTTCGGCACCGGCACCTCGCTGGAAGGGCAGGTCAATGCGCCCGCAGGCGGCGTCTGCATCGATCTGCGCGAGATGAACCGGATTCTTGCAGTGCATGCCGACGATCTCGATTGCATCATCGAGCCCGGCGTGACCCGCAAGGCGCTCAACGAGCATCTGCGCGATCAGGGACTGTTCTTTCCGATCGATCCGGGTGCGGATGCCTCCATTGGCGGCATGGCGGCGACCCGTGCGTCCGGCACCAATGCGGTGCGCTATGGCACCATGAAGGACAACATTCTTGCGCTGAAAGTCGTGCGTGCCGACGGCGAGATCATCACCACGGGCACGCGCGCCAAGAAATCATCCGCCGGCTACGATCTCACACATCTGTTCATTGGCTCGGAAGGCACGCTCGGCATCATTTCCGAAATCACGCTCAAGCTGCGCGGCATCCCGCAAAGCATCGCGGCGGGGGCTTGCTCGTTTGCGAGTGTGAAGGGTGCATGCGACGCCACCATTCTCGCGATCCAGACCGGAATTCCGGTCGCGCGCATCGAACTGCTGAATGCTGCGCAGGTCCGCGCCTGCAACGCCTATTCCAAGCTCACGCTGCCCGAGACACCGCTGTTGCTGCTGGAATTTCACGGCACAGAGGCCGACGTTGCCGAGCAGTCAGCGATGTTCGGTGAGATCGCCAGGGAGTGCGGCGGCGGTGGATTCGAATGGGCAACGCGTCCGGAAGACCGCACACGGCTGTGGCAGGCGCGGCATGATGCCTATTGGGCCGTACGCGGACTGCGTCCCGGCGCACAGGCGGTGGCGACCGACGTCTGCGTTCCGATTTCGCGCTTGGCCGAGTGCGTGGTCGAGACCGAGAAGGATCTGGAAACAGTCGGCCTGCTGTCGCCGATTGTCGGCCATGTCGGGGACGGCAACTTCCATTGCTCCATGCTGGTCGATGTCAACGATCCCGACGAGATGCAACGTGCCGACGGATTCCTGCATCGGCTGGTGGAGCGCGCACAGGCGATGGGCGGCACCTGCACGGGCGAGCATGGCATCGGGCAGGGCAAGCAGAAATATCTGGAGACTGAACTCGGTCCGGAGGCTGTACAGGCCATGCGCGCGCTTAAGACGGCGCTCGATCCGCACAACATTCTTAATCCCGGCAAGATCCTGCCGCCGGCATGAGCACAGTCATCACAATTGAACCCGATGCCGCTGCGCGCGAGCTGGTGTCCGTGCTCGGTCAGGGCGGGCGGCAGATCGCACCGTTCTCATCGCGCGATCCGGCCTTCGGCCTTGATGAGGCCTATCGGATAACCCCTGTGGTGCGCGGGCTGCGCGAAGCGCGTGGCGAGAAAGTGCTGGGCCGCAAGATCGGCTTCACCAATCGCACGATCTGGGAACAGTACGGTGTCTATGCGCCGATCTGGGGCTATGTGTACGACAGCACCCTGCAAAATCTCGATGATCTCGCCGGGGCTGTGTCGCTCGCCAACTTCGCCGAGTCGCGCATCGAGCCGGAAATCGTGTTCGGCATGGTGGCTGCGCCGGAAGCGGGTATGGATGAGCGCGAGCTGTTGTCCTGTATCGGCTGGGTCGCACACGGTTATGAGATCGTGCAGTCGGTCTTTCCGCAGTGGAAGTTTGCTCCGCCGGACACGGTTGCCGCGTTCGGTCTGCATGCCGGGCTGTTCATCGGCGAGCGGCATCAGATTGGTGACGATGCGCACAAATGGTTTGCGCCGCTTTCCAATTTCTCGATTACGCTTCGTTGTGGCGATGTCAGTGAGTCCGGCCACGCCCGCGACGTGCTGGACGGCCCGCTTTCGGCGTTGAAGCATCTGGTCGGTCTGCTGGCGAAGGACCAGCACAATCCACAGGTCGCGGCAGGCGAAATCATCACCACCGGCACGCTGACCAACGCCATGCCGGTGAAACCGGGTGAGCATTGGACGACCGAACTTGACGGCATCCCGCTCGGCGGAATCGATATCCGGTTCGGCTGACGCTCAGTATTTCTTCTGAAAGCTGTAGCGCATCAGGCTGACCATGCCGCCCCGGAAGCCCACTGCCGACATGCGCAGGTAGCGGCGGAATTCGTCGGTCCGCTCCTTGCCGACCAGTGCAACGGCCTTGTCGTAGTTGGCGAGCAGGTTCTGCTCCCAGAGAACCAGCGTTCGGTAGTAATCGTTCGCGTCGTTGCGCGCGGCGATGAGGCTGAACGTGCCTTCGGCGGCCGCGATCGGCTCCCACTCCAGCGGCAGGTCGCTGTCCGGAAAAGTCTTGTCCAGCAGCGGCTGAACCCTGGTCCGTTCGGAATAGGCGATGGTTTGCAACGACAGCTTTCCGCCGATGGCCAGAACCCTGTCGGAATAGGCGAAGAATTCGCGATAGGCGTCGAGTTTGACTTTCGGATCGAGGCCCTTCTGAACGAAATGCTCGAAAGCGCCGACTGAAATGATGGCGTCGTAGCGGCGATCCGGCCTGTGATCGCGCCAGTCCTGCTCCAGTACCTCGATCTTGGGATTGTTGCCGTCGCGAATCCAGCGCGCCTGCGACGGGCTCAGCGTCAGCCCGACCGCGTGCGCCACACCGGCATGACCCACCAGCCGCCGTAGCATCGCGCCCCAGCCGCAGCCGACGTCAAGCACCCGCGCGGTGTTCGCGGCGCCTGATGCCTCGATGTGATGATCGAGCTTGTGAAGCTGCGCAGTTGCGAGATCGTCGTCGCCTTTGAACAGGGCACACGAATAAATCATCTCCGGATCGAGCACGAGCCGGAAGAAATCGTTGCCCATGTCGTAATGCGACATGATGGCTTCGGGCGAAGCGCCGGTTCGTTCCGCCGGCCGTGCTGTCTTTTCGGACATCGTGATCACATAGGGTTGTGAACAAGGGGCGTTAAATTTAGTATTCGAACCAGTCGACGGGTTCAATATTCGTGCCATCCGGCGTTCATCACTGTTGCCGTGCGATAAGGCGCGCGATGCCGCCACAGACCCGGCCGATCCCACTGAGGAAAGACCTTGCAGACCACGCTGCTCGGACTGGCCATCGCTCTCATCCTTGCGCTGATCGCAGCGCTGGTCGGGCCGTATTTCATCGACTGGAACCAGTTCCGGCCCCAGTTCGAGGCCGAAGCCTCCCGCATCATCGGTGCGCCGGTACGGGTGAACGGCAAGCTCGATGCGCTGCTGCTGCCGACGCCGACGTTGCGGCTGTACGGCGTTGCCGTCGGCGAAAAGAATGCGCCCTGGGTCAGCGCCGGTAAGCTCGACGTGGAATTCAGCCTTGGATCGCTGATGCGGGGTGAGTGGCGCGCCAGCGAACTGACGCTGAACGGCTTTTCGCTCGATCTCGGTCTCGACCGGCAGGGCCGCTTTCAACTGCCGTCCACTGCAGGGCGCTCCAATCTCGGCGCGCTCACCATCGATCGCATGAATGTCGCCGGACAGATCGTGCTGCACGATGCCGCCAGTGGCGGCACGCTGCGGATCGACGATCTCACATTCAGTGGCGATATGCGCACGGTTGCCAGCAGCATGCGTGGTGACGGATCGTTCACGCTGCTTGGTGCGCGGACCCCGTTCCGCGTATCGACCGGGCAAAGCAATGACGGCAAGGGCACGCGGGTGCATGTCACGGCAGACCCCGGTGTGCGGCCGTTCATGACCGATCTCGATGGCACGCTCACGTTCGACAATGCCGTCCCGACTTTCGACGGCGCACTGGTGCTGGCCCAGGCGGCGGACGGCAGGTCGGCTGAGCAGGCGCCGCCGTGGAAGATTTCCTCGCGGGTCAAGGCCAATCCATCGTCCGCCACGTTCGATCAGGTTGAAGCTGCGTACGGTCCGGACGACAACGCGCTGCGGCTGACGGGCAGCGGCGACATCCGGTTCGGCACAGCGCCTTTGCTGAAACTTGCGCTGGCGGCACGGCAGCTCGATGCGGATCGCCTGCTCGCAAAAGGCGCGGCGAATGCCGAGCCGTTGCGGCTGCTACCTGCCTTGCGCGTGCTGGTGACATCGCTTCCCGCTCTGCCGATTCCGTCTCAGATCGAATTGAATGCCGACCAGATCGGGCTGGGCGGGCGGCCACTGCAGAACGTCGCTGCGACACTGAGCGGCGACGACAAGTCGTGGACGGTCGGAAAATTCGAGATGCGTGCGCCCGGCGCGACGCGGGTTTCGGCCAGCGGCGCGATTTCCGCGCCCGGTCCATCGGCCCGTTTCAGCGGCCCGGTCAGCATCGAATCCAACGATCCGGATGTTCTGACGGCATGGCTGCAGGGCCGTAGCGATGCGACATATCGCAATCAGAAGCCGCTGCGGCTACGCGGCGAAGCCACGGTGGCATCGGACCGGATCAGTCTCGACGGCATGAAAGCCGAGATCAATGGCGGCGCGATCGATGGCCGTCTCGCGCTCTTGACGATCGACGGGGGCAAAAGCCGGTTTGAAGCGGCGTTGACGGCGGCAAGTTTCGATGTCGATGCAATGTCGTCGCTCGCGGCCGTGCTGGCTGGACCGCAATCGACATTGCCGGACGAAGCGCAGATCGCGCTGGATGCCGGACGCGCCGTTGTCGCAGGACAGGAAGTGAAACCGGTCGGCCTCACGCTCAGCTATGGACCGAAGACGATTGCGCTGGATCGGATTCAGATCGGCGAAACCGGCAGCGATCTTGCAATGACGGGCACCGGTTCTTTTGACCGGATCGATGGCAAGGGGCAGCTCGCGCTGGAGACTGCGGCATCGTCATTCGCGCGGATCGGCGGATTGGTCGCGCCGTTTGCGCCCGCGGTTGCAGAGCGCTTGAATGCCCTGCCGGTCCTTGGTCCGGTGAAAACGCGGTTGTCAGCGGATGTTGCGCGCGAGAGCAACCGCGCCAATGGACGGATCGTGCTCGACATCGATGCACAGCAGCTGAAAGGCGCGGTCACGCTGACGGCGGCTCCCAACATCGACATTGCGACCGGACTGGATCTCGCCGCGCTGCGCGGAAGCGAATTCAGCGCCGGAATGAAGCTGTCCGCCGACAATGCGACGACCATCATTCAGACGCTGGGCCTCGCCGGAGTTGTTTCCGGCGGCGATGGTCCCGCGCAATTCGAGTCATCGGCGAGCGGTACCTGGGGCGCGCCGCTGCAATTGAAGGCGAAGCTGACCGGCACTGGCGTCGATGGCGATATCGAGGGAACGGCCAATCCGTGGGCCGATCAGCCGACAGCGGCGCTCAATGTGGCAGTCCGTCGCGCCGATCTCTCGCCACTTATCGGAGCAAAACCGGCGGGCGTGCTGCCGATGTCACTTGCCGCGCGTCTCGGCGTGTCGGGCAATATCTTCACCTTCGACGATCTCGACACCACGGTGGCAGGTTCACGTATCCGCGGTCGGCTGGTGCTGACGCGGGGCGATGACACCGGCATCGATGGCGAGATCGGACTTGATACGCTCGATCTGGCATCCGTGACGGGTCTGGCGTTCGGCGCGGCGGGACATGACTCGTCCGCGCCTCTCGACAGGGGCTGGCTGCGCGGCTGGCGCGGCAAGCTGGCATTTCAAGCGCTGAGCGCGGTTCTTCCGGGCGGCACCGAAGTGAGGCCGCTTGGGGGAACGATCAGAGGCGATGGTCAATCGCTGATCCTCGAGACTGTCAGAGGCGGCATTGGCGGCGGTGAGGCATCCATCGAACTCGATGCGCGGCAGAGCGCGGGAAATCAGGGCACGTCGTTCAATGCGCGGATTCAAGCCGCTGGCGTCGATGGTGCCGCGCTTCGCTATCGCGGTCTCACGATGCCGGAGGGCAAGGTCGCGTTGCAGATGACGTTGTCCGGGCAGGGCCGCAGCGCCGCCGGACTGACGGGCGCACTCTCGGGCGCCGGTACACTGACTTTGTCAGACGCACGTATCGCGGGCCTCGATCCGCGCGCGTTTGAGACTGCACTGCGGGCCAGTGAGGGTGGGCAGGCGACGGACGACATCAGGCTGAAGGACATTGTCGAACCCGTGCTGGGTGCCGGTGCGGTCACTGTGCCGTCGGCGCAGATTCCGTTCAGCATCAAGGACGGACGGGTGCGGATTGAAGCAGCAACGCTGGAGGCGAAGCGCGCGCGCGTCGTCATCGCTGGTGGATACGACTTGCTGGCCGATCAGGCCGATCTGCGGGCGATCATGTCTCCGGTGACCACGCGGCCGCTCAATGGGCGTCCGGAAATTCGTATCGATCTCAACGGATCGCCGGATCGGCTGGCGCGTGCGGTCGATGTGGCGGCGCTGTCGTCATGGCTTGGGTTACGCGCGATCGATCGCGAGACCCGCCGGCTCGATCAGCTCGAGCGCGGTGTGACACCGGGACCGCCGGAGATCGACGAACTGTGGGACGACGAACTGCCTTCGACCGAACCCATTCCGCCTTCGCAAGTGAAGGTGCCCGCGCGCGATCCGCGGCGGAAGGCTCCGGTTGCGAAGACGCCGGCGCCGCGCCCGCCTGTTGCGGCGAGTCCGCCACCCAGTCCATCGCCCGTCTCGCCGCCGCCGAACGGCAGCGCGGTTGTGCAGCCGTTGCCTCCGCCGATCGATATCAAGCCGGCGCCGGGTGTGATGCGGCTGCAGAAGCAGCGGCCCGCAGCGCCGGCTGGCACGTTCTGATCTAAACCCGCGCGATGTGAGGCGACGGCTGGCGTTCGCCGATGAACACCGAGGTGACGGCGCGGGTGCGAAAGTGATCCAGCACGAACAGGCGGATCGCGGATGACAGGTTGGCCGTCTTGCGTGTGCGGTCGATGGCATCGATCTGCGTGGATAGCGGCAGGCCGCGCCGTGTCGCGATGTCCTTCAGGCTGGTCCAGAACGCGTCTTCGAGACTGACGCTGGTCTTGTGGCCGCCGACCACGACGGAGCGCTTGACCACGGCGAATTCCCTGACGCCGCGCACGAAGCTGCCGTCTGCGATCTGTGTGAGATTGTCGTCCTGCATCGAAGATCCCCCATTCCGGCCAAGCGATCGCATGCGGCGAGA
>CAZQMD010000190.1:0-9768 GCA_964594185.1 uncultured Afipia sp.
CGCGACGACCAATGCGCGCTGGCCTTTACCTATAGGGGCTACGATATCGATCACGCGCGCGGACAGGTCCTTGCGGGTCGGATCATCGAGCTCGAGACGGAATCGCTCATCCGGAAACAGCGGCGTCAGGTTGTCGAAGTTGACCTTGTGCTTGGACTTTTCCGGGTCTTCGAAATTGAGCGTGTTGACCTTCAGCAGCGCGAAGTAGCGTTCGCCTTCCTTTGGGCTGCGGATATGGCCTTCAATGGTGTCGCCAGTGCGCAATCCGAAGCGGCGGATCTGCGACGGCGAGACATAGATGTCATCGGGACCGGGCAGATAGTTCGCATCCCAGGAGCGTAAAAATCCGAAGCCGTCGGAGAGAACCTCGACAACGCCTTCGCCGATGATGTCGGTTTCGGCAATCGCAAGCTGCTTGAGAATGGCGAACATCAGCTCCTGCTTGCGCATGGTGCTGGCGTTTTCGACCCCGTTTTCTTCCGCGAAGGAGACAAGCTCCGCCGGAGTTTTCGATTTGAGGTCTTGTAGCTTGATTTCCCGCATTGGGGTTGTCCTGTGGAGCATGTGAAGAAAAGGGAGGGGAGGGGAGCGAAAGGTTCAGCCTGCTGACGACATACGGACTAAAAACGCGATCAGAAGTCCGCAGGTCTTGAGCGAGGAAGGTGCCGGGAGGCTTCGAACCTGATGTGGTGGCCGATCCAACAATGAGACCGGGACTCAACCACATCCGCCTGCGTTCGGTGGGATGACCAAAATATAGAAAATCGTCCGGTGCGGCGCAAGGAGGTGATTGCCGCAAGTTTGAGGGGTTTTCGAGTTAAAACGGCTTCACGATCACCAGAATGACGATCCCGATCATCAGGACTGTCGGCACCTCATTGATAATACGGTAGAATTTCTGACTTCGGGTGTTGGCGTCGTGAGCAAAATCCCGAACCCGTGCCGTGAAAAATCCGTGCACGCCCGACAAAATCAGCACCAGCAGGAATTTTGCGTGAAACCAGCCCGCAACATACCAGCCACCCTGCCAGGCCAGCCATAATCCAGCCAGCCAGGTGACTGCCATGGCCGGATTGATGATCGCCTTGAGCAGGCGGCGCTCCATGATCTTGAAAGTTTCGGACTGCTTCGATCCGATCTCGGCCTCGCAGTGATAGACGAACAACCGAGGCAGATAGAGCATGCCAGCCATCCACGAGATGACCGCGATCACATGCAGCGCCTTGATCCATTCGTACATCAAATTTCCGCAGAGACCGTTTTTGAACTACCAGACTTGCCTAGCTTAGTTGCCAAGCCATCGATGTTTCAGCGTTGATGCGTGTCGCGTCAAGACAGGAACTAAACGCGGAATCGTTGGTTGGTCAGCATCGATAGATGACGTGAGAACAGGTCTGTCCGCAAGCACGACTTTCTTAAAGAATCCTTTTTAGATTCTTAGTTTGATTAAGTGTAACCGTGATTAGCGCTCGCGCATCGCTCTCCCATCCTTGTCCAGCATTCATCCACATCGCGCAGATTTATACCCGCTGTTGGATCATCTATTTGCGGCAAGGAATAAGCCGATGGTTCAAGCGCTTGAGGGCTAACGCCCGGGATTATCCCAAGACAAATCCACACAACCTCGCTACCATTCCAGTGAAAGCCAGATTTCATCCCGAAATCAGCGCTGTGAATGAAAGAGCCGGTTATCCCGAGGGCTTCAGTCCATCGCCCAATTGAGGTGATGATACCCACAGGGACTCACAGCACTTCACAGCCGCCGGATTGAGCGGAAACGGATTTAAGACGCCATGCCCACCTCCGGCAGCTATTTTCATCTGCACATGATTTCCGACTCGACCGGTGAAACGCTGATCACGGTCGCGCGCGCGGTCGCTGCCCAATATTCGAATGTTTCGCCTGTCGAACATGTGTATCCGCTGGTGCGCAGTCAGAAGCAGCTCGATCGCGTGCTTGCGGAAATCGAGGAAGCTCCGGGCATCGTGCTGTTTACCCTGCTCGAGAAAGATCTCGTCGAACGGCTTGAGGCGAAGTGTCAGGAAATCAACATTCCGAGCCTGTCCATTATCGGCCCGGTCATGCAGTTGTTTCAGGCCTATCTGGGCACGGAAACCTCGCGCCGGGTCGGCGCACAGCACACGCTTAACGCGGAATATTTCAAGCGGATCGATGCGCTGAACTACACCATGATGCACGATGACGGCCAGCATGTCGAAGGGCTGGAAGAGGCCGATGTCGTCCTGGTTGGTGTCTCGCGCACATCGAAAACGCCGACGTCGATTTATCTCGCCAATCGCGGCGTCCGCACCGCCAACGTGCCGCTGGTGCCGGGAATACCCATTCCACATCAGCTTGAAACCTTGAAGAAGCCGCTGGTAGTCAGCCTCCATGCCACCCCTGAACGTTTGATTCAGGTCAGACAAAACCGCCTGCTCGGAATCGGCAAGACCGGTGAGGACACTTATATCGATCGTCAGTCGGTGACTGAGGAAGTCGCCTTTGCGCGCAAGCTCAGCGCAAAATTCGACTGGGCGCTGCTCGATGTCACGCGCCGGTCGATTGAGGAAACCGCGGCCGCCATCATGAAGCTGCTTGCAGATCGTCAGCGTCAGAAAGCGTCGCAATCGTGACTGTCTGGCGTGAGCAGAAACCTCTGATTCTTGCGTCCCAAAGCGCTGTGCGGAAAAGCCTGCTTGTAAATGCCGGGATTGCGGTTGAGACGGTTCCTGCAGACATCGATGAGCGCGGAATTCAGCAGGGTTCCGGGTTGACCGATCCCGGAAAAATCGCGGAGCTTCTGGCTGCAGAAAAAGCCATTTTCATTTCGCGAAAATATCCCGGCCGCTACGTTGTCGGGGCGGATCAAACGCTGGCGCTTGGCGAGAAACTTTTCAGCAAGCCTGCAAATCTTGCGGCTGCTGCCGCTCATATCAGGACACTGTCCGGACAGACCCACGCCCTGCACAGCGCCGTCAGTGTCGCCAAGGACGGAGCGCTGCTGTTTTCCGATATCAGTGTCGCCCGCATGACCATGCGGCCTCTCACCGAGAGCGAAATCGACGCCTACATCAAGGAAGCCGGAGAGGCGGCGCTGTCCAGCGTCGGCGCATACCAGCTGGAGCGCACCGGCGTGCACCTGTTCGAGCGCATCGAAGGCGATCATTTTACAATTCTGGGATTGCCGCTGCTATCGTTGCTTGGTTTTCTGCGCAGCCGGAATCTGCTGGAAGTATGATGAAAGAATTGCCGATGTTGTTGCTGGGTTTGACGGGTTCGATCGGGATGGGAAAATCCACCACGGCGAAACTGTTTCAGGAAGCCGGCGTGCCGGTCTACGACGCTGACGCTACCGTTCATAAAATCTATGAAGGCGAGGCCGTCCCCGCGGTTGAGGCTGCGTTTCCCGGCAGCACTGCGAATGGCAAGGTCGATCGGCAAAAGCTGTCGGCCATGGTTGTGAACAATGCCGAAGCCATGAAGCGGCTGGAGACCATTGTGCATCCGATGCTGCGCAGCCATCAGCTCCAGTTCCTGAGTGAGGCCGAGGCGTCCGGCGTTCCCGTGGCAGTGCTCGATGTGCCCTTGCTCTATGAAACCGGTGGCGAGAACCGCGTCGATGCCGTGGTGGTGGTGACCACGGACCCGCAGGTTCAGCGCGAGCGCATTCTGGCACGGGACAACATGACGCCGGATAAACTGGACGCGATCCTGGCGCGTCAGTTGCCGGACGCCGAGAAGCGCAAGCGCGCGGATTTTGTGGTGGACACCTCTCACGGACTCGACCCGGTGCGTGAGCGGATCGGTGAAATCCTCCGCGAAGTCGTTAAAATGCCTCGGCGGCGGGCCTGATTCGCTTTTCCGGACACTTCAAAATGCGTGAAATCGTTCTCGATACCGAAACCACAGGTCTCGATCCGCTGCGCGGCGATCGGCTGGTCGAAATCGGCTGTGTCGAGATGGTCAACCGTATGCCGACGGGACAGACATATCATGTCTATCTCAATCCCGAGCGCGACATGCCGCAAGAGGCATTCAATGTGCACGGGCTGTCGAGCGAGTTCCTCTCCGACAAGCCGCTGTTCGCGTCGGTGGTTGAAGATTTTCTCGCCTTCATCGGTGACGCACCGCTGGTGATTCACAATGCGATGTTCGACATCGGCTTCATCAATGCGGAGCTTGACCGGACGGCACGTGCCGCGATTTCACGAGATCGTCTGGTCGATACGCTCACTTTGGCGCGGCGCAAGCATCCCGGCGTGTCGAACCGGCTCGACGATCTGTGTTCGCGCTATGCCATCGACAATTCCCGCCGCACCAAGCACGGCGCGTTGCTCGACGCCGAACTGCTTGCGGAAGTCTATATCGATCTGATCGGCGCGAGGCAGTCTCAGTTGATTCTGTCCGAGACGCGGCAGTCTTTCACCGTCGGACCGGCCGACACGCCGCGCCGGCAGCGCGAAGTGCCGCTTACGCCGCGTGTCACGGAAGCGGACATTGCCGCGCATACGGCGTTCGTTGCCACGCTTGGCAGCACGCCTTACTGGAATGAATACGCGAAAGACGAGTGAGCGAAGCGAATCCCGCTTCGCATGCAAATCTTGCTTGCAAGCCGCCTGAGCTTTAGCTGGGCTTGCCCTGCTGCTGTTCGGCCTGGCGCGCCATGTTCTGGCGATAGAGGCTGACGAAATCCACCGGATCCAGCATCAGCGGCGGGAAGCCGCCCGCGCGGACCGACGAAGCCACGATTTCCCGCGCAAACGGGAAGAGAAGACGCGGGCATTCGATCATGATGAACGGATGCATGCTGTCCTGCGGCACGTTCTGAATGCGGAAGACGCCCGCGTAGATCAGCTCGAAGCCGAACAGCGTGAAATTCTCGTTCTCGGCCTTGCCCTCGATGGACAGCGAGACCTCATAGTCATGCTCGGCGACAGCCGTGGCAGAGACGTTGATCTGGATGTTGATGGTGGGCTGCTTGTCCTGCGCCGCCAGCGAAGCCGGGGAATTCGGATTCTCGAACGAGAAATCCTTGATGTATTGCGCCAGGACATTGAACTGGGGCGGAGCCGCGTTCTCGAGAGGTGCACCGTTGCCGTTGGTCATGAATATGTCGCTCCGAGACTGGGAAAACCAAATCGCCGCGGAAGCGATCCGGCGGGGAACTGCCTGCAAAAGCATCTTTTGGCGGCAAGGCCCTTGTCGGGGCGAGTGGCTATCATAGCCTTGCCTCATTCGACAAGGACGATGGGTCCATTCTGCCGCCTTTCGGTTGGCCGTGACCGCCGGATCGGGTAGAATTGCGCTAAATCGGCGCCATTAACGCCCCAAATATTGTCTTTCGGGCTGTTTAAGGCGCGGCATAGTGCGATGTTGGCTGGATCGGATTTCGTGCCTACATGTGAGCGACGAACGCCCGTATAACCCTGTATCAACCGGGTGACCGCGCGGGTGGCGTGCAGCACCGATCAGAAAGTGAATGCGACGTGGATATTTACACCATCATTTTTCTGGCTCTGGCCGTCTTCATCTTTTTGAGGCTGCGCAATGTGCTGGGTCAGCGCACCGGTGACGAGCAGCCGCCGTTCGATCGCGCCGCCCGTGATGTTCTGCGCGGCGGGCCGGACAATGTCGTGCCGATGCCGGGCAAGACCATCGATCAGTCGCCTCTGGCGCCATCCGCTGAACCTGCGGTCCCGGCCGACCGCTGGAAGGGAATCGCCGAGCCCGGCTCTGCGCTTGCCCGCGGGCTGGACCAGATCGCTGTCGCCGATCCGTCGTTCGACGCACAGCATTTCGTCAACGGCGCGAAGAGCGCCTATGAGATGATTGTGCTGGCCTTCGCCAATGGCGATCGCCGCGCGCTGAAGGATCTGTTGTCGTCCGAGGTCTATGAAGGTTTCGAGGCTGCCATCAAGGAGCGTGAACAGCGAGGCGAGAAGGTCGAGACGCGCTTCGCCTCGATTGATAAGGCCGAGATCGTCAACGCCGATACGCGCGATCGCGCAGCCCAGATCACCATCCGGTTCGTTTCCCAGATGATCTCGGTGACGCGTGACAAGGCTGGCACCGTTGTCGATGGCAACCCGGAAAAGCTCACCGATGTCACAGATGTCTGGACGTTCGCCCGTGACATCGCTTCGCGCGATCCGAACTGGAAGCTGGTTGGGACGGAAAGCGGACAATAAAAGAAAGACAGCGCCCGGCGCGCGCGCCGGGCTTATCGGCGCGTGGTTTGGCGCCGCAGCCGCAGGATTTCTTCTCGCCGGCTTTACTAATATGGACGCTCACGCCAGAGAGGCGGGGCATCATACATCTCACACTCCACATCACGAAGTCGGCAAGCGCGGGCCGGTGGTCTGGCCGCTGGAGATTCCGGGCGGTCAATATGCGCCGCTGAAATGGAGCGATGTCGTCGGCTGGACCGATGACGATCCGCTTCCCGCCTTCAAAACATTCCGTGCCAGTTGCAAGCCGATTGCCGCGCAGAAAGGCCCGCTCGCCGAGAGCAAAGCGCTCGGCACATCGCTGCGCGATCCCTGTATTGCCGCGCGCGCCGACGATATTTCCGACAGCGCCAGGGCACGCGAATTCTTCGAGAAGAACTTTACGCCGCTGCTGATTTCGCGCGTCGGCGAGGATGCGGGGTTTGTGACCGGATATTACGAGCCCATCGTCGATGGTTCGCGGACACAGACCGATGTCTATAACGTGCCTGTCTATCGGCGTCCGTCGAACCTGTTCGTGCGTGGCTATTCGCAGGCCAATGCCAGCATGCCGAACAAGGGGCAGGTGTTCCGCAAGATCGGCCGCCGCAAGCTGGTGCCTTACTATGACCGCGCCGAGATCGAGGATGGCGCCATTGCGGGTCGTGGACTCGAAGTGGTCTGGCTCAAGAGCCAAACCGATCTCCTGTTTATCCAGATTCAGGGCTCAGCACGAATCAAGCTCGAGGATGGATCGATGGTGCGCATCAATTATGATGCGCATAACGGTTATCCTTACACGCCTGTCGGCCGCGTGCTCATCGAGCGCAACATCGTGCCGAAAGATCAGATGTCGATGCAGAAGATTCGCGAATACATGGAGCAGAATCCGGACGGCGGGAAGGAACTGCGCCGGTTCAACCGCTCCTATGTGTTCTTTCGCGAGGTGAAGCTGGCGGCAGACGACGAGGCTGTCGGCGCGCAGGGTGTGCCGCTGACTGCCGGGCGATCCATCGCCGTCGACAAGTCGCTTCATGTCTATGGCACGCCGTTTTTCATTGAGGGCAGTCTGCCGATTGAATCCGACACCTCGAACACGCCGTTCCGCAAGCTGATGATCGCGCAAGACACCGGGTCGGCGATTATCGGTCCGGCCCGCGCGGACATCTATTTCGGTGCGGGTGCGGAGGCAGGGCGTGTTGCGGGACGGCTGAAAAATCCGGCGCGATTTGTCATGCTGCTGCCAAACAGTCTCGATCCGGTGCCGCGCGGCAAGACCATGCCGCTGCCGGACGACCGGCCATCCGCGACCATTGCCAAACTGTTTCCGCAAACCGAGCCCGCAAAGCAGCCGGTCAAGGAGGCACCGAAGGAAGTCGCCAAAGACGCGCCTAAGGAAACAGTCAAGGAAGCTGCGAAAGAACAACCCAAAACTGAAGCAAAGGCTGTACCCAAGGAGCAGCCAGTTGATGCTAACAAGACTACTGCACCGAAAGAGCAGCCTGCGGCTCCGACTCTTCCTGCCGCACCGGCAGCGACTGCTCCGGTTGCGCCGACAGCTCCTGCCGCAACAGCCGCGCCTGTCGCTCAAGCGGTACCGTTGCCCGAAGCGCGTCCCAAGACCGCGCCTGAAGCGGCTGCACCGGTCACAGTAAAATCCGACACGCCGCGCCGCTCAAAGCATCACCGGCGCCATCGCCATCGCCGATGAAACGTCCGCGCAATCTCGATCCGCCTCCGTCGCCCCGGCGAAAGCGCGCGCTCAGCCGCGAGGAAGCCGAACTGTGGGAGAGTGTCGCGAAGCAGGCCAAGCCGCTGCGCAAGCGCGCGCGTCCGGTAAAAGCCTCGCACGAGATTGCGGACGAAGCGCCTGCAGCGCCAGTTCCGGTGCTGCGGCTGAACTCTCCGCCGGTCACTGCAAAAATCCCAGGCGCGCCTCCCGCGCCGCCGCCGCTCGCGCCGTTGGGACGGCGTGAACGGTCAAAACTTTCGCGCGGCCGAAAGGATATCGACGCGCGGCTCGATCTGCACGGCATGACGCAGAGCAGGGCGCATCGCGTGTTGCTGGATTTCCTGTATCACGCGCAGGCCGACGGTATGAGCGTCGTTCTGATCATCACGGGCAAAGGCAAGAGCGGCGCTGAATCGGAGCGCGGGGTGTTGCGCCGCCAGGTTCCGCAATGGCTTGGTCTGCCGGAATTCCGCGGCTTCGTGATTGGATTCGATGAGGCGCATATCGGACACGGCGGCGAAGGCGCGCTGTATGTGCGGGTGCGACGGGCGCGGTAGTCAAGTTAACAGGTGCTTCTGTCGCCCACCCCATGCTGGGTCGTCCCCGCGAAGGCGGGGACCCATACTCCCCGAGCTATCGATGAGGTGGTGACGCTGGAGCACTCCTCTCATTGTCATCATAACGTGTGTTGGTTATGGGTCCCCGCCTTCGCGGGGACGACCTCGAAGGTTTGGCAAGTTCGTTCGCGTAGCAGGTGGGCGCGCGCTATTTGCTTACAAAATAAATCGGCTGAGATCCGTGTTCTTCGCCAGGTCGCCGATGTGTTTCTGTACATAGGCCGCGTCGATGGTCACGGTCTGTCCGTTCATGTCAGGCGCGTGGAACGAGGTGTCGTCAAGCACACGCTCCATCACGGTCTGCAGTCGGCGCGCGCCGATATTCTCGACGGTTGAATTCACGGCCACTGCGACGTCCGCCAGTGCATCAATGGCGTCGTCGGTGATGTTGAGTGTGACGCCTTCGGTCTGCATGAGCGCGACATATTGTTTGAGCAGGGAAGCTTCCGGTTCGGTCAAGATGCGGCGCATGTCGTCGCGCGTCAGCGCCTGCAACTCTACGCGAATCGGCAGACGGCCCTGCAACTCGGGCAGCAGGTCCGAGGGCTTGGCGATATGAAACGCGCCCGAGGCGATGAACAGGATATGGTCGGTTTTCACCGCGCCGTGCTTGGTCGAAACGGTCGTGCCTTCGATCAGCGGCAGCAGGTCACGCTGCACGCCTTCGCGGGATACGTCTCCGGCCCGCGCGCCGTCGCGCACGCAGATCTTGTCGATTTCATCGAGGAAGACGATTCCGTTGTTCTCGACGGCCTGCACGGCTTCCTGCGTGACCTGCTCGCTGTCGAGCAGCTTGTCGCTCTCTTCATTGACCAGGATTTCGTGCGAGTCGGCAACCGTCAGGCGGCGAGTCTTGGTGCGCCCGCCCATCTTGCCGAAAATGTCGCCGATATTGATCGCGCCGATCTGCGCGCCGGGCATGCCCGGAATTTCGAACATCGGCGCGCCGCCTGAGGCCTGCGTCTCGATCTCGATCTCCTTGTCGTTCAGCTCGCCCGCGCGCAATTTCCTGCGGAATGAATCGCGCGTCGCAGCGCTGGCATTGGCGCCGACCAGCGCATCAAGCACACGATCCTCGGCGGCCTGCTGCGCACGCGCCTGCACATCCTTGCGCTTGCGTTCGCGGGTCTGCAGGATCGCGACTTCCACAAGATCGCGCACGATCTGCTCGACATCGCGGCCGACATAGCCGACCTCGGTGAACTTGGTGGCT
>CAZQMD010000191.1:0-9739 GCA_964594185.1 uncultured Afipia sp.
AGCTTTGTATAGCAGCGGATTCGGCGGTGCAATCGCCCGTTGCACTGTCTTCTTCCACTTCGAGCGAAAGCAAACGGCAGCGCATGGCTTTCATGCAATTGCATTTAAACGTTCGTGTGCTAACAACGCAGCGTGAAACGCTTTGCCCCCACAGCCCTGATGCTCGGCAATTTCGTCACCGGCGTGAGCATTCTCGCGCCGGCGGGCATGTTGCCGGAATTGTCGCAGGAGTTCGGCGTCTCGATTCATGAGGCCGGATTGCTCATCACGTTCGGCGCTTTCGTGCTGTGCATTGCGTCGCCGGTATCGGCGTGGCTGACCAGCCGCGTTGACCGGCGGCTTCTGTTGTCGATCAGTGTCGCCACCATGGCGGCAGCGCAATTCGCGTCCATGCTGGCGCCGAGTTACGCGACATTGATGACGGTGCGGCTGGTGATGCTCGCGATCGCCGCGCTGTTCACGCCGCAAGCGGCGGGCACGGCGGCGATGATGGTGCCGCCGGAGCGGCGCGGCAGCACGATGTCTTACGTGTTTCTCGGCTGGTCGCTGGCACTGGCGATCGGTCTGCCGCTGATTGCTTATGTCGCCAGTCATGTCGGATGGCGCGTTGCTTATGGCGGCATCGGTGTCATTGCGCTGTTGAATCTCGCCATGCTGATCTGGCGGATTCCGGGCGGCCTTGTTGGCACGCCGGTCGATCTCAAGACATGGGTGGAGCTCGCGCGCAATCCGCTGATCGTGCTGCTGCTCATAATTACGGTGCTGCAGACGTCAGGGCAGTTCGTGGTGTTCACCTATCTCGGCCCGTTGTTCGCAAAGCTCGGCGGCAGTGCGCAACTGGCCATCGTCGCCTTCGGCATTTACGGCGTGATGGGATTCATCGGAAATGTGATCGCCAGTCGCGTCGTCGATTCATGGGGCGCGTACCGCACATCGCTGACGGCCATGTCGATGCTGCTGTTCGGCCTCGCGGTGTGGGCGTTCGGCGCGGGCATCGTGCCGGTGATGCTGGCATCGATGGTGCCATGGGGCATGGCGTTCTCGTCGGCGAATTCGATGCAGCAGGTGCGTCTTGCGGGTGCTGCTCCGGCATTCGCAAGCGCTTCAGTGTCGCTGAACACGTCGGGCCTTTACATCGGCCAGGCCATTGGATCGGGCATCGGCGGGTTCATGTTCGCGCACGAGATGTACTATGCCGTCGGCTATGTCGGCGTCGGCTTCCTCGTGCTCGCAGTGATAACGGTCGTTCTGTCGCGGCGATGAGTTGCGTGCTTAGCTGCCGTCGTTGACACCGCGCCAGCGCGCGTAACGCCACGGCAGATACCAGCGCGCATCGGTCGAGATTGCATTCGGCACGTTATCGATGCCCGACGTTCCCCATGGCTGACAGCGCAGCAGCCGCGCCAGGGTCATCCAGCCGCCCGCCCATAATCCGAAACGCCCGATGGCTTCGTCGCCATAGACGGAACACGTCGGCAAATGTCGGCAGTTGAAACCCACCAGCGGCGAAAGGGTGTGGCGATAGATCCAGATCATCCCACGGCCGGCATTGCGCGGCAGATTTTGAAGTCCGCTGGCGCAGTCGGGACATTGCATGGAGTGCTTCATGGAACTGCCTGGACAATCATGTCCGGCACGATGCCGGATTTTCTGGCGCTTGCTGGAAATGCCAGCGCGCGAATGATGAGTTCCCGCGCAGGGAACCGCAACATGTTGTCTTTCGCGCCACACCTAGTGGACTATCGCATGATTTTGACGGCGTCGCAGCAAAAGTCGAATGGACGCGAATCCAAAGCCCTATTACGTTTTCCATAACACCCGTGTGACGGAGTTGTCGCTGCGGGTTGGGGCCGATGCCGTTGTCGATTGGGGCGGGGAAGGAACCACGTTGAACGCCGTGAGGTCGCTAAACTGGAGCGGCTGGGCGCGACTTTGCGCCGCCGCGATTTGTCTTGCACTGCCTGGCCCGGCCACGCTCGGCGGCACCATTGGCGCATCTTCGACGCTGGAAGAACGCAAGCTTCCGATGAACTTCAAATGGCACGACGCGCAGGCGTCCTGCGAGCGCGATTGCACGGGCTGGATCGGTGCCGTGGGTGTCATCACGTCCGACACGCCTGCAAGGTTCGAGGAATTCTCGAAGGACCGCAATCTCAAGGGCAGCATGGTGGTGCTCGATTCCAGCGGCGGCTCGGTGCTGGATGCCATTACGCTGGGGCGGCGCTGGCGCGGTCTCGGACTGCGCACCACTGTCGGTCTTGTGATTGCAAGCGATGAGCGGCGCGAGATTATTCCCGATGCCTATTGTGAATCGATGTGCGCCTTCCTGCTGCTGTCGGGCAACACGCGTACTGTGCCCGAAGGTGCGCGCGTGCGCGTGCATCAGATCTGGATGGGTGACCGCGCCGACGATGCGAAGGCCGCGACATATTCCGCCGACGATCTGATGATTGTCGAGCGCGACATCGGCCGTCTGGCGAAATACACGTTCGACATGGGCGGCACCGGCGACCTGCTGTCGCTTGCGCTCAGCGTGCCGCCGTGGGAGCCGCTGCATCAACTCTCCCCGGACGAACTGCGTCTGACCAATCTCGTCACCGTGAACACGATGGCCGACGCCAAACGGCGCTCTGACGAGGTGGTGGGCAGCGCTGCACCGAAAGCACAGGATCGCGTCGGCAACGTGCCCGAGATTTCGATGATCTCCGATGTGTCGAGCAAGGATACGCGGCTTGCTCCCGGCACGCGGACGGCCGAGGCGCATGCGCCGACCGGCGGTGCTGCAACGCCGGCGGCCGAGCGCAAATAATCGACCGAGTTTCAGGCCTGTGCCGGGGCGAGGGTGCCGGCAGCTTTCGCCTCGATCTGGCCGATGGCGTCCACCACGGCGTCGAAGGTCAGCATGGTGGAGGCATGGCGCGCCTTGTAGTCGCGCACCGGCTCGAGCATGGCGACATCCGCCCATTTGCCCTCGGGCGGAGCGCCGTTCTCCTTGAGCATCCTGCGCACGGTCTCGCGCAGTTCACGCAGCTCCGCGGCGTTCGAGCCGATGACATGGCGGGCCATGATCGAGGAGGAGGCCTGTCCCAGGGCGCAGGCTTTCACGTCGTGGGCGAAATCGCTGACCACGCCGTCCTGCATCTTCAGGTCGACCTTCACGGTCGAACCGCAGAGCTTGGAGTGGGCCGTGGCCGAGGCGTCCGGATCGGCAAGCCGCCCCAGGCGCGGAATATTCCCGGCCAACTCGATGATTTTCTTGTTGTAGATGTCGTTCAGCATGGCGGTCGAATTGGCCCTTGCATAAGACCCTTGCCCTTGGCGGTCACGGTCTGCAGCCTATATAATGACCTGAATGCAGGAATAAACCGCCTGCATTCCAGCGATGCAGGGAAATATAGGCGGTATTTCCCCTGATTTGCTGCGATTATGCGCGGAAGGCGTCCGGCGGCCAATCGACTTGAATGGCTGCTGCGGCTGACCGGTGACACTCCGGCCCTCCATCACAACGCGGGCCGGTCGAACGGAGACGAAATGGACGCGATCATCAAGCCGATCCGTACCGGCAAGCCGGCGGAAAAATCCGAAATTCCTGCTTCAGACTACATGGCGTCGGCTCTCGACCCGAGTCTGGTGCGCCCGTCCCGCAGCGAGGCCGAGGCGGCAGCGAAAACCCTGCTGGCTTACATCGGCGAGAATACCAATCGCGAAGGCCTGCTGGATACGCCGCGCCGTATGGTCGAAGCCTACGACGAACTGTTTCAGGGCTACGCCCAGTGCCCGGCTGAAATCCTCGACCGCACCTTTGGCGAAACTGCCGGTTACGACGATTTCGTGCTGATGCGCGACATCGCCTTTCATTCCCATTGCGAACATCACGTGATGCCGTTCTACGGCAAGGCGCACATCGCCTATGCCCCGGTGGATCGCGTGGTGGGCCTGTCGAAGCTGGCGCGTCTGGTCGATGCTTTCGCCCATCGCCTGCAGACCCAGGAGCATCTCACCGCGCAGGTGGCCGGTGCGATCAACGCCATCCTCAAGCCGCGCGGTGTCGCGGTGGTGATGGAAGCCGAGCATACCTGCATGTCGGTGCGCGGCATCGCCAAGAAAGGCGCGCTGACTCTCACAAGCCGCTTTACCGGGATTTTCCAGGACAATCCGGAAGAGCAGGCCCGTTTCCTCAATATGGTCCGTGGCGTATAAGGCCTTCCTTATGGGAAGGCATCACGCCTTCCCGATAAGGTGCCGCTGTGACTGCTTCATCATCAACTCACTCGCATGACGTCGAGGAAGGGCTGAGCTTTCAGCCCAAATTCGATGCGTCCGGTCTCGTGACCTGCGTTGCCACCGACGCCGCCTCCGGCGACGTGTTGATGGTCGCGCACATGAACGACGAGGCGCTGCGCAAGACCGTCGCAACGGGCGAGGCGTGGTACTACAGCCGCTCGCGCAAGCAGCTCTGGAAAAAGGGCGAAAGCTCGGGCCACACCCAGCGCGTGGTCGAGATGCGGATGGATTGCGATCAGGATGCCGTGTGGATTCGGGTCGAGCAGGAAGGCGCTGCATGCCACACCGGACGACGCTCATGCTTTTACCGCGCCGTCACCGGTGAGGGCGGCGAGACGAAGCTGAGCTTCGTGGACGCTGACAAGGTGTTCGATCCTGCCAAGGTCTATCGCTGAACCCTTGGCAGAGCCGTCCTAGTCCTTCGGAAGCCGCCGCTTGGCGCGCTGATCCTCGATGCTCCAGAACAGAGCCATCGACGTAACCAGCAGGCTAGCGATCAACCCCAGAAAGGCCCACGTCGCGTCGGGGATGCTGAGTGCGTTGATCATGCTCAGGACAATGCAAAGCGCGGACCTTTGGGCATGTGGCGGCAGCATGGCTGCTCCATGCCAGACGCGAGCCGGGCACAGATCAGCGAAATTAACCCTTCGTTAACCATATCTGCGGCACCTTGGAGCTGGTTCCTGGGGAGCGGGCACCGACATGGCGGTCGATTCTACAACCATCAGTTCCGGGCTGGATTCTGTGCGCGCGAAAATCGCGGGCACGATCAAGAATGCCGCCAGCGCAACCGGCGCCAGCTTCGAATATCTGATCTCGGCCGCGAAGATCGAATCCAACCTCAATCCCAGCGCGCAGGCCTCCACCTCATCCGCGCGGGGACTCTATCAGTTCATCGAACAGACCTGGCTCGGCACGGTGAAAGAGGCAGGTAACGCTTTCGGCTACGGCAAATATGCCGATGCGATCACGAAGTCCGACTCGGGGCGCTATTCCGTTGCGGATTCAGGCACGCGCGACGAAATCCTCAAGCTGCGTGACGACCCCGCTGCCAATGCCGCGATGGCAGGCGTGCTGACCCAGTCCAACAGTTTCAAGCTGACCGGCATGATCGGCCGCCGCCCGACCGACAGCGAACTCTACATGGCGCACTTCATGGGCGTGAGCGGCGCGTCCAAGCTGATCTCGAAGGCCGAGGACAGTCCGGGTCTATCGGGCCCCGCGATGTTTCCCAGTGCCGCCGCCGCCAACCGTTCGATCTTCTACAACCGCGACGGCACCGCGCGCAGCGTCTCGCAGGTCTATTCGGTTTTGACCTCGCGCTACGAGGCTGCGGCGAACTCCCAGACCGCCCGCACCGCCATGGCGGCAGCCGGGGTTACGCCGGGCTCGCGTGTCGCGGCAGCATCCGCGCCCGTCGATAATGCCGCTTATCTGTCGAGTTTCCCGCAGGTCCGCGCGGATGCCACCGCTCAGGTGGCCTCGCTGCAAACCTCCGCAGAGCCGGTGTTTCGCTCGCTGTATCAGACCGGCGATCGCCCCGAACCGGTGTCCAACGCCGTGCGTGAACTCTGGGGCAACAACACCGCGCTGACCAATCCGCTGCCCGCTGGCAGCAAGGGCAAGACCGACGCGCCGCAGGGCCTCGGGCTGTTCAGCGACTCGACCGGCGTATTCAGCGGATAGCGTCGCCTCCCGATCGCCACCAGGACCGAAGATCTCGGTAGGCGACTCGCATTGGGCTGACATACTTTCGGCGGTCTCATCGCCGGATCTTCACCCTTGATCTATGCCTTCATCCTCATCGTCGGCCTGATTGCCGGTATTCTCGGCGGCATCGTCGGCACCGGCACGTCGATCATGCTGCTGCCTGTGCTGGCCTATTCGTTCGGCCCGAAGCAGGCCGTGCCGATCATGGCCATCGCGGCGATCATGGCGAACATCGCGCGCATCATGGCATGGTGGCGCGATATCGACTGGCGTGCGGTGGTGGTTTATTCGCTGCCCGGCATCCCGGCTGCGGCCCTTGGCGCGGGAACGCTGCTCGCGTTGCCCTCAGGCTTTGTCGATATCGCCATCGGCGCGTTCTTCATTCTGATGATCCCGTTCCGGCGCTGGATGCATGCGCGCCAGTTCACGCTGCCGCTGTGGTCGCTGGCGATCATCGGCGCGGCGATGGGCTATCTCACCGGCATTGTCGCCTCGACCGGGCCGATGAGCGTCCCGATCTTCGTGTCCTACGGGTTGATCAGGGGGCCGTTGCTCGGAACCGAGGCGGCGGTCTCGCTCGCGGTCTACGTCAGCAAGGCGATCACGTTTCAACGCCTCGATGCGCTGCCGCCCGATGTCATGTTCAAAGGGCTGATTGCCGGCTCGTCGCTCTTTGTGGGTGCATTCGTCGCCAAGCACGTCGTCCTGCGCATCAACGCATCGAACTTCCATCATTTGATGGAAGCCCTGATGCTGGTGGCAGGTCTGTCGATGTTCTGGAGTGCGTTTCAGGGCTGAGATTTCGATTCAGCTCTGAATCGCAGGTCCTTGATGCGACTCACGTTGGCAGTGAATCCTTTGCATAAAGTTCCGCGAATTCCGCGCTCGGCGGGATCGGCTTGATCACGTCGATCAGGACACCATTGGGGTCCGACGTGATGAAGTGGCGCTGACCGAAGGCTTCATCGCGGAGCGGGATCAGGATGGGGAGGCCGGCGGCGGTTGCCTGGGCGTACACCGCGTCGGGGTCCTCGACTTCAAAGTTCAGCAGCAGGCCGGATACCTGGCCACGGCCGGTTTCGGGGATCGTCCCGTGGCTGCCGTCCAGCACCGCCAGATTGACCGATGGATCGTCTTTGGAGCGCAGATGGACATACCAGTCGCTGCTGAAGGCCTCCTCGAAGCCGAAATGGGCCGTGTAGAAATCGGCGGTGGCGGCGACGGCGCCGGTCATGATGACGGGATAGTAGCTGGTGATTTTCATGGTGGTCATCCTCTGGAAATCGACATACAGTCTGTATGTTTCTTAAGAAATAACATACAGGCTGTATGTATGCAAGGCGATGAATCGAAAGATCTGCCGCGTTCCAATCGCGACCGGACCGAAAAGACCCGCGCGGCCCTGATGCAGGCGGCGAGGGCGCTGTTCGTGGACAAGGGATATGCGGAGACCTCGACGCCGGAAATCGTCGCGGCGGCAGGCATTACGCGCGGCGCGCTCTATCATCACTTCGAGGACAAGCGTGCGCTGTTCAGAGCCATCGTGACCGATGAAGCGCTTGCGGTGGCCGACGCCATCGAGCGGCAAACGCCGGACGGATTGTCGCCCATCGATGCGTTGCTGAAAGGCAGTACAGCTTATCTCGATGCGATGCGTGTGCCGGGACGAACGCGTTTGTTGTTGATCGAAGGACCGTCTGTTCTTGGCCTTGCGGAGATGAAAAAGCTCGACGACGAGAATGCCGCGCGCACACTGCGCGATGGACTGGAAGCCGCCATCGACGTGCGCGGACTTCCGCTCGCTGCATTGGCCGATCTCTTGTCAGCGGCGTTCGATCGCGCGGCGCCCGCGATCGATGCCGGCGGGACCGCAAAAGACTACAGCGCCGCGATTGCTGCGCTGATCCGGCGTATTGCGGGCGCAAAGATTTAATGCGTTTCGGCGGCCGCGCGGCGGTTAACAAAACCTCAACAAACGCAGCCGTTTATGGTGAACGTTTTCTTAAGTGTCATGGTTTACGGTTTCTGACAGTGGCGTCGCGTCGCGGTGCCTTGGCATGTTGCGTAAGCCGGAACACCCATGATCGTTCGGCAGTTTATTACCTGGGTTCGGACTGCTCCCGCAGGGGAGCGTGCAGAGGCGACGCGATGTCTGGCGCGCGCCTGGCTCCAGTCTGATTTGTCCGAGGATGATCGCGCAGCCGCCGAAGGCGCGCTGCTGATGCTCCTCGACGATGCTTCGCCGCTGGTGCGGCAGGCAATGTCCGAAGTCTTCGCGCATTCGATGGATGCGCCGCCCGCGATCATCGCGGCGCTGGCCGTCGATCAGGCGTCTGTCGCGGTCCCCATTCTCGAACATTCGCCGCTGCTGCTGGATTCCGATCTGGTGGACATCGTTGCCACCGGAAATTCCGAAACGCAGTGCGCCATCGCGCGCCGCTTCGATCTGCCGCCTTCGATCTGCGCGGCCATCGCCGAAGTCGGCTGTCCGTCATCGACGCTTGAACTGATTGAAAATCGCGCCGCGCAGCTGGCTCCGTTCTCGGTGGCGCGTATCGCCGAGCGCCACGGGCATCTGGCTGCCATCCGCGAAGCGTTGCTAACGATGGATGACCTGCCTGCCGCGGTTCGTCTTGGTCTCGCGCAGAAACTCTCCGACACGCTGACGCAACTGGTGACAGCGCGCGACTGGCTCAAGCCCGACCGCGCCCGCCGCATCGCAGATGAAGCGATGGAGCGCTCCACCGTCAACATCGCAGCGCAGACGCGCGGCGCGGATCTGGCTGCACTGGTCAGCCATCTGCGATCCATCGGTCAGCTCAATGCAGGATTGATCCTGCGGGCGTTGCTCTCAGGCAATATCGAGCTGTTCGAGGAAGCGCTGGTCGATCTGTCGGGGTTGCCGCGCAGCCGTGTGGCCGCGATCGTTCACGACCGGGGCGGCGCAAGCCTGAATGCGCTGCTTGCGAAGGCCGGGCTGCCGAAATCGACCTATCGCGCATTCTCGGTGGCGCTGGAAGCCTCCAACGAAATCGGATTCATCGGCACGGTCGCCGGCGCGACACGGCTTCGCCGCCGCATGGTCGAGCGCGTGCTGACCCAGTGCGAAACCTCGGAGACGGTGGCAGAGCCGTTGTTGCTCCTGCTGCGGCGCTTCGCGACGGAATCGGCACGGGAAGAAGCACGGCTGTTCTGCGATGAGCTTGCAGCGGATGATTTTATCGGCGCTTTGAGCGCGCAGGCGGCGGAAGAGGCGGGTGACTACGACGCCTATGAGGCGCACGAGGCGGTGGCTCACTACGAATCTGAGGATACTTACGAGACCTACGACGCTTACGAAGCACAAGACACCCACGATTCGTATGCGGCCACTTCGCAGTATCGCGACGGCGTTGAGACCGCTCGCTACATCGATGACTACGCCAAGGATGAATATACGGTGCAAGACGTCTATGCGGTCGCGAATTCCGATCCGCTGCATTATGACGATGTGCGAACCGACGACGCTCGGCGTAACGACGCATCGGTCCACGTCTTTGTCGATACTGCCATGGATCGGTATGACGGGTACGATCGCTATGAGCGCGATTATGACTACGACCGGCGCATTGCCGCGTAGTCTCCAAGCAGGAAATGGCGTCGTCCCGGCGAAGGCCGGGACCCAGACTCCCTAAGTTTTCAATTTGAAGAAGACGCTGGAGTACCTGCTGCGTCGTCATATCCAGTGGTTATGGGTCCCGGCCTT
>CAZQMD010000192.1:0-9710 GCA_964594185.1 uncultured Afipia sp.
TCGCCGGTATGCAGCCAGCCTTTTTCGTCAATGGTTTCAGCGGTTTTCTCGGGCTGATTCAGATAGCCCATGAACAGGTAATCACCCTTTACAAGAATCTCACCTTTCGGGCAGATCATCACTTCGCCCCATGGCGCGGCCTTGCCGACGGAACCGAGCTTGATGCGATCGTTCGGCATCAGCGTCGCCACACCGCAGTTCTCGGTCTGACCATAAACTTCGCGCATGTCGAGGCCGATGGCGAGATACCAGCGGATCAGGTCCGGCGAGATCGGTGCCGCACCCGTGAACGCGATGCGCACACGGTCGAGGCCGAGCATCCGCCGGATGTTGCGGAACACCAGCCAATAGGCCGCTTTTCCTGCCAGTTGCAGATGCAGCGGCGGCGTCTCCCCTTCGAGCCTGTAATCTGTCAGGCGCTGTCCGATGGTGAGCGCATGGCGGTACATCCATTGCTGGAGCGGCGTGGCGTCCTTCAGCGCGATGGTGATCGCCGAATAGAACTTCTCCCAGATGCGCGGCACCGCGAGGAACGCGGTCGGCTGCACCTCGCGCAGATTGTCCGGCACGGTTTCCGGGCTTTCGGCGAAATTCATGATCGAGCCGACGGCAATCGACAGGTAATAGCCGCCGATACGCTCGGCCACATGGCAGAGCGGCAGGAACACCAGCCGCTCCTCTTGATCGGTCGGCACCAGCAGGTAATCGGCGTAGCGCATTTGATGCACCACACTGCGGTTGGAATGCATCGCGCCTTTCGGCGGGCCGGTCGTGCCCGACGTATAGACCAGAATGGCGAGATCGTTCGGGCCGCGGCTGTCGACCATCTCGTTCCACAGCGCGTCACGGCCCTGCATGTGATTACGGCCAAGCGCCAGGAACTCGTCCAGCGACATCACCATCGGGTCGCTGAAGCCGCTGAGGCCTTCCATGTCGAACACGACAATCTTTTCGAGCGTCGGACAGCGCGCACGGCAGGCCAGAATCTTGTCGAGCTGCTCGTCGTCTTCCGCGAAGATGACTTTCGTCCGCGAGTCATTGATCAGATACTCGACCTGCGAGGCGGAATCCGTCGGATAGATACCGGACGACACGCCGCCCGCGCACAGCACGCCCATGTCGGCGAACACCCATTCAGGCGTGGCGTTGGCAATGATCGACGCCACATCGCCGGACTTAAAGCCCGATGCATGAAGCGCATAGGCGATTTCCTTCGCCGTCTGCAGCCATTGCCGCCAGCTTGTGGACTGCCAGACGCCGAGATGCTTCTCGCGGATGGCCGTCTTGTCGCCGCGCGTTTCAACCGCCAGCAGAAAACTCTTCGCGATCGTATCCGCGACGGTCATCACTGCGGGTCTCGCCATAGCTCGCTCCCTGTCCTCGCCGCAATCAGGCGGCGTGCGTTCTCTCCTGTTTTTTCCGCCCGGTCTTGGCGCCGGGCTTTCTGTTCGCTCCGCCCGACCTATCGCCAGGTCTTCTTTTTCTTCCAGCGCCGCTCGCCCCGCGCGCCGTCTTCCTTGGCGCCGAGATAGAATTCCTGAATGTCCTGCGACTGCATCAGCCGCTCGCAGGTGTCGTTCATCACCACGCGTCCGATTTCCAGAACGTAGCCGTAATGCGCAGTCTCCAGTGCAACCTTGGCATTCTGTTCGACCAGCAGGATCGACATGCCCTGCTCTTCATTGACGCGCTTGATGATGGTGAAAATCTCTTTCACCAGCAGCGGCGACAGGCCGAGCGACGGCTCGTCCAGCAGCAGCAATGCCGGGCGGTTCATCAGTGCGCGGCCGATGGCGAGCATCTGTTGTTCGCCTCCGGACAGTTGCCCCGCCGGCTGGTTGATGCGCTCGCGCAGACGCGGGAAATAGCCGTAGACCCGCTCCAGATCGGAAGCGACGCCGTCGCGATCCTTGCGCGGATAGGCGCCCATCATCAGGTTTTCGCGCACACTTAGAAACGGAAACACCTCGCGGCCCTCGGGGACATGGCTCAGGCCCAAGCGCACGATCCTGTCGGCTTCCATGCGCTGGATCGGCTGCCCTTTGAATTCGATGGAGCCTTTTTGCGGATCGAGAATACCGGAGATGGTCTTGAGCACCGTGGTCTTGCCCGCGCCATTGGCGCCGAGCAGCGTGACGATCTTGCCGCGCGGCACCTCAATGCTGATGCCGCGAATGGCCATGATCGGCCCGTAATAGCTCTCGATGTTGCTCAGCTTGAGAATGATGTCGGGGCTGCTCATGACATCGTCCTCATGTGCCCAGATACGCTGCGACGACATCGGGATGCGCCTGCACTTCCGCCGGCGCGCCCATGGCCAGCACCCGGCCATAGTTCAGCGCGATCACCCGGTCGGAGACGCGGTTGACCAGCGTCATGTCGTGCTCGACCATCAGCACGGTGATGCCGAGTTCGGTTTTCATGTCGCGGATCCAGAACGACATATCGTCGGTCTCCTCCACATTCAGCCCGGACGACGGTTCATCCAGCAGGATCAGCTTCGGCTCGGTGCAAAGCGCGCGGGCCAGTTCGATCACCTTGCGCACGCCGTAGGGCAGCCCGGAGATCAGCTTGTCCCGATGGGCGGCAAGGTCAAGAAAATCGATCACCTGCTCGACACGGCGGCGATGCGCTTTTTCGTCGCGGCGGACGTTGGGCAGGAACAGCAATTCCTGCCAGAGGGTCGTGGTGGAGTGCCGATGCCGCCCGACCAGAAGGTTGCTGAGAACGGTGGCATTTTCGAACAGTTCGATATTCTGGAAGGTGCGCGCGATCCCCAGTTTGGCAATGCTGTAGGGCGGCTCGCCGGTAATGTCCTGATCCTCGAAATACAGCTTCCCCGAGGTTGGCTCGTAAAGCCGCGAAATCAGGTTGAAGATCGAGCTTTTGCCCGCCCCGTTCGGTCCGATGATGGAGAGGACCTCGCCCTTCTCCACCGCGAAGCTCACGGAATCGACCGCTTTCAGGCCACCGAAATGCAGCGAAAGATTTTCGGCGCGGAAACAGCTCATCGGTTCCGCTCCGACTTCACGTAGATCTTCTGCCGCTTGAAAGTCGCGCGCTTGTAGAGCGGGAAAAGCTGGAAGAAGAGTTTGATCTTCAGCCAACGGCCATAAATGCCGTAAGGCTCGAACAAGATAAACAGCATGATGATCAGGCCGTAGATCGCGCCTTTCAGGCCGTTCGCCGAAGCAATCGCCGCGATGTTGGCCTTGATATGCGCCGCCTGCTCCGCGCCTGCGCCGAACGTCGCCGCAAGTCCCGCGATCACGCCGGGAATGTCATCCTTCAGGAAGGTCAGGAACGGATCGACCATCACGATGAAGATCGCACCCAGCACCGCGCCGTGCAGGCTCAGCACACCGCCGATAATGATCACCATGATGAATTCGATAGAGAGCTGGAGCGTGAACATTTCCGGGCTGATGAAGGACATCTTGTGTGCGAACAGACAGCCCGCAAAGCCGGTGATCGCCGCACTCAGGGCGAACGACTTCACCTTGTAGCGCGAGACATTGATGCCCATGCTCTTGGCGGCGGTTTCGCTGTCGCGGATCGCGACAAAAGCGCGCCCGGTCGGCGAACGCATCAGGTTCAGCGTGCCGACAATGACAAGGATCAGAAGACCAAGGCACAGATAGTAGAATGTCGGGCTGACGCGCGGCACGCTGTTGCCGAGCAACTGGATGGTCTTGACCCGCATCCCGTCATTGCCATGGGTGACGCTTTCCCAGCGCGCGAGCACCTCTTCGACAATCAGCGCAAAGGAAATCGTCGCGATGACAAGATAAATGCCCTGCAGCCGCAGCGCCGGAAAGCCCACCATCGCCCCGATGATCCCGGTCAGGATACCGGCGGCGAGGAAGTACACAGGGAATGGAACACCAAGCTGTTGCAGATAGCCCGTCGTGTACGCGCCGATGGCAAGAAATGCGGCGTGCCCGAGCGACGCCTGTCCTGTAAAGCCGGTGAGGATCATCAGCCCCACGCCGACGGTGGCGTAGATGCAGACAAACACAAGCTGGCTCATCAGGTAGCTTGAGAGCGTGAACGGCGCGATCACCAATAGGATCAGCAGCGCGCCATAGGACCAGAGGTAGCCGCTGTGCGGCACCAGCCGGATGTCGTCGTTGTAGTCTGTCTTGAATAGGAACCGCATGCCGCGCCCTCAGACTTTCTTCCGCACATGAAGCCCGAAGATGCCTTCCGGCTTCAGCAGCAGCACCGCGAGCAGCACGATGTACGGCGCGACGTCTTTCCATCCCTGCGGCAGATAAAAGCCCGCCATGCTCTCGATCACGCCGATCAGGATTCCACCGACCACCGCGCCGGGAATCGAGCCGAAGCCGCCGAGCACCGCCGCCGGGAATGCTTTCAGCCCGAGCACGAGCCCTACATTGGAATGAACGAAGGTAATGGGCGCCAGCAGTACGCCCGCACAGGTTGCCACCGCAGCGCTGATTGCCCAGACGATCGAGACCACGCGCTTGACCGGAATGCCCATGTAATAGGCGGCGAGCATGTTCTCGGAGCTCGCGCGCATCGCGGTGCCGAGGGTGGTCTTGTTGAAAAAGAGATAGAGCACGCCGCAAAGGATCACTGTCGCGGCGATCACCGAGAGCTTGTCGTGGGCCAGCACGAGATTGCCAAGCCGCAGCACACCCTGGCTGAACGGCGTCTCAATCTTGAGATCGTCGGTGCCCCAGATCATGCCCGCGACCGAGCGCAGGAAGAAGCCGAGGCCGATGGTCGCCATGATGATGGAGAATTGCGGATAGCCGAGGATCGGCCGCACCACGAGGCGCTCGGCCAGCATGCCGAACAGCGCCATCGCAGCAACAGCGGCGATGAACCCCAGCCAGTAATTGAAACCCAGCAGACCGATGAAGCTGAAGGCGAAGAATCCGCCCAGCATCATCAGGTCGCCCTGCGCGAAGTTGACGACTTCGGTCGCTTTGTAAACGAGAACAAAGCCAAGCGCGATCAGGCCATAGACACAGCCGAGCGCAATACCGCTCACCAACTGCTGAACGAAGTCCAGCATTCCCGGTTACCCCTCCCCAACGTGCCGCGATTCTAGCGATCGCATTTGGTCACGCCGCGATCCTATCGATCGCCTTGCTTAGTTCTTGTGTCGAGTTGCTATGCGTTTTTGCACGAGCTTTTTGCAATCAGACCCAAACCGCAACGGCGTGTCAACAAAACCTGCGGGAGTGCGCTGCATCAAAAGTAAAAAAGGCCGGGATTGCTCCCGGCCTTCAAGTTGTGCGCGTTTCTTGAGCGCACAGGGAGGATGCTTTATTTAGCTTCGGCGCGCTTCGGCGGAGTAGCGGGCCACGACTTGATCAGCGTGTCGTAGTCGACGGTTTCGCCCTTCGGCTTTTCGTTCGCCAGCTTGCGCTGGGGCGCGATGTTGCCGTCCTTCTCCGACTTGGCGAACCAGAACTCGGCCGTTTCCTTCTTGTTGAGCTTCGGTCCGCAGGCGCCCTGCACGCCCGACTTCTCGAGACGTTCAAGCACCGAGTCCTGAGCCGCAGCCAGCGAGTCCATCGCCGCCTGCGCGGTCTTCGCACCGGACGACGCATCGCCAATGTTCTGCCACCAGAGCTGAGCCAGCTTCGGATAGTCCGGGATGTTATTGCCGGTCGGAGACCACTGCACGCGCGCAGGCGAGCGGTAGAATTCGATCAGGCCGCCGAGCTTCGGCGCACGTTCGGTGAACGACTTGTCCCAGATGTCGGATTCACGAATGAACGTGAGACCGACATGGCTCTTCTTCAGCGACACCGTCTTCGAGGTGATGAACTGCAGGTAGAGCCACGCTGCCTTGCGGCGATCCGGCGGCGTCGACTTGAGCAGCGTGCCCGAGCCCACGTCCTGATAGCCGAGCTTCATGCCTTCCTTCCAGTAAGCGCCCTTCGGCGAGGGAGCCATGCGCCACTTCGGCGTGCCGTCGGCGTTCATCACCGGCAGACCTGGCTTCACCATGTCCGCGGTGAAGGCCGTGTACCAGAACATCTGCTGGGCGATGTTGCCCTGTGCCGGCACCGGACCTGCTTCGGAGAAGGTCATGCCCTGTGCCTGCGGCGGGGCATACTTCTTCAGCCAGTCAAGATATTTCACGATCGAATAGACCGCTGCAGGGCCGTTGGTGTCGCCGCCGCGCTCGACGGATGAGCCGACCGGACGGCAGCCTTCCATTCGGACGCCCCATTCATCGACCGGAAGACCGTTCGGAATGCCCTTGTCGCCGTTGCCGGCCATGGAGAGCCAGGCATCGGTGAAACGCCATCCCAGCGACGGGTCCTTCTTGCCGTAGTCCATGTGCCCATAGACCTTGACGCCGTTGATTTCCTTGATGTCGTTGGTGAAGAACTCGGCGATGTCTTCATAAGCCGACCAGTTCACCGGCACGCCAAGCTCATAGCCATACTTGGCTTTGAACTTCGCCTTGTAGTCCGGATTGGTGAACCAGTCGTACCGGAACCAGTAAAGGTTCGCGAACTGCTGATCGGGGAGCTGATACAGCTTCTTGTCGGGCGCGGTGGTGAACGAGCGTCCGATGAAGTCGTTGATGTCGAGGGTCGGCGACGTCACGTCCTTGCCCTCGCCGGCCATATAGTCCGACAGCGGAATGGTCTGGCCGTAACGGAAGTGCGTGCCGATCAGGTCGGAGTCGTTGATCCAGCCGTCATACACGTTCTTGCCGGACTGCATTTGCGTCTGCAGCTTTTCGACCACGTCGCCTTCCTGGATCAGGTCATGCTTGAGCTTGATCCCGGTGATTTCGGAGAACGCCTTGGCGAGCGTGCCGGCTTCGTATTCGTGGGTGGTGATCGTTTCGGAAACGACGTTGATCTCCATGCCCTTAAACGGCTCGGCCGCCTTGGCGAACCATTGCAATTCCTTGAGCTGATCGGCCTTCGAGAGCGTCGAAGGCTGGAACTCGTTGTCGATCCATTTCTGGTTGACCGCATCATCGGCGCGTGCGGGCGCCATGAGCGCAGCCGATGCCGTTACGAGCGCAATAGCACTCGCCATGGTCAGAAGGCGATTCTTCCCGGTTAGATGTCGCATTGTTTCCTCCGTTGAAACACAACTTCAGTCCCGGGGTTGATCCCCGGATCTGCCTCTTTTCGCTTGTCTAGACGTTGCGAAATATGACAACGGCCGAGACGAGCGAAATCACGGTAGCGATCCACAAACTCGAGACTTCGACGCCCTCGCCAATCGGCAGCGTCGCGATCGGGTTCGTGCCCGCAAATGCAATCCACAACAGATGAATGACCGCAGCGGCGATCAGGGAAATGAACAGCCGGTCGCCGCGCGTGGTGGGAATCCGCAAGATTCCAACGCGCTCGGCTTCCGGATAACGCACCGCGAGCCATGTCATGACCGCAAGCGTTCCCGCCAGCAGGCAGAAGAAGATCGCCGTCGGCGCAGTCCAGGCCATCCATGCGATGTTTTCCATGGTCACACTCTGCCCAGCGCGAAGCCGCGCGCGATATAGTTGCGGACAAACCAGATCACCAGCGCGCCCGGAATGATGGTCAGGACGCCGGCTGCGGCGAGCAGGCCCCAGTCCATTCCGGAGGCGGAAATCGTGCGCGTCATCGTGGCCGCGATTGGCTTGGCGTTGACCGAGGTCAGCGTGCGCGCCAGCAGCAGTTCGACCCACGAGAACATGAAGCAGAAGAACGCCGCGACGCCGATGCCGCTCGCGATCAGCGGCATCAGGATCTTTACGAAGAAGCGCGGGAACGAATAGCCGTCGAGGAATGCAGTTTCGTCGATCTCCTTCGGTACGCTCGAAATGAAACCTTCGAGAATCCAGACCGCCAGCGGCACGTTGAACAGACAGTGCGCCAGCGCGACCGCCCATGGCGTGTCGAACAGGTTGATCGCCGAATAGAGATTGAAGAACGGCAGTGCGAACACCGCAGGTGGAGCCATGCGGTTCGACAGCAGCCAGAAGAACAGATGCTTGTCGCCGAGGAAGCGATAGCGCGAGAACGCGTACGCGGCAGGCAACGCGAAGGAAATCGAGATCACGGTATTGATGATCACGTATTTCAGCGAGTTGATGTAGCCGGAATACCAGCTCGAATCCGTGAAGATGCGCTTGTAATGCGCCAGTGTTGGATTGTTCGGCCACAACGTCATGGTCGTGACGATCTCCGTGTTGGTCTTGAAGCTCATGTTCACGAGCCAGTAGATCGGCAACAGCAGAAAGATCAGAAACAGCGTGAGGATGATGCGCCGTCCGGGAATGGTATGCATCACGCGCCCCCCGCCGTTTGTGCGCGCTCGTTATCGGCGTTCGTCATCACCGTGTAGAATACCCAGCACACGATCAGTATGACGAGGTTGTAGACGATCGACAGCGCTGCGGCCTTGCCGAGATCGAACTGTCCGAGCGCGATCTTGACCAACTCGATGGAGACGAATGTCGTCGAGTTGCCCGGTCCCCCGCCGGTGACCACGAACGGTTCGGTATAGATCATGAAGCTGTCCATGAAGCGCAGCAGCACCGCGATCAGCAGCACGCGCTTCATCTTCGGCAACTGGATCGCGGTGAACACCGCCCAGCGCGACGCGCCGTCGATCTGCGCCGCCTGATAGTAAGCGTCGGGAATGGACTTCAACCCGGCATAGCACAGTAGCGCGACGAGGCTGGTCCAGTGCCAGACGTCCATCACGATGATGGTGCACCACGCATCGAAGCTGTTCGACACATAGTTATAGTCCAACCCCATCTTGTTGAGCGTGTAGCCCATCAGGCCGATATCGGGACGCCCGAAAATCTGCCAGATGGTGCCGACCACGTTCCATGGAATGAGCAGCGGCAGCGCGAGGATGACGAGGCACGCCGCAACCCGCCAACCTTCACGCGGCATCGACAATGCCACCAGAATGCCGAGCGGCACTTCGATGGCGAGAATGATCGCGGAGAACAAAAGATTGCGGCCAAGCGAGGCGAGGAAACGGTCGCCGAGGTCGGTCGATGGATCGAGCAGTTCCTTGAACCAGCCGACGCCGTTCCAGAAGAACTGGTTATTTCCGAAGGTGTCCTGAACCGAATAGTTCACCACGGTCATCAGCGGCAAGATCGCGGAGAACGCCACGATCAGGAACACCGGCAGGACGAGGAACCAGGCCTTGTTGTTGATCGTCTTGTCCATCAGGCGCGCCCTTCGACCAGAAGACTGTCCGCATAGACATGGATGTGAGCCGGATCGAAAACGAGACCGGCCGTGTTGTCGGAAACCGAAAATCCGTTCGGAACATTTGCCGCGAATTTCACGTCACCAATCCTTACGCGGGCAAAGCGCACGCGGCCGAGATCGTCGATCCGCTCGATCTTTGCTGACAGCAGGCCCGGCGCAGGTGCCGCGACCTCGACGAATTCCGGCCGCACGCCGATTTCGATTTTTGCACCGATCGGCAGACTGTCGTAGGTCCGGTTCAGCCGGATAGTATGGCCGTCGATCTTTGCTTCATTACCCTTCACGTCAGCCGGCACGATGTTCATGCCGGGCGAACCGATGAAGTAACCGACGAAGGTGTGCGCGGGCCGCGCGAACAGTTCTTCCGGCGTGCCGCTCTGCACCACCGCGCCGACATGCATCACCACCACGGTGTCGGCGAAAGTCGGCGCCTCGGTCTGGTCGTGTGTGACATAGATCATGGTGAGATCGAGCGCCTGATGC
>CAZQMD010000193.1:0-9682 GCA_964594185.1 uncultured Afipia sp.
GCGAGGGCTCCACAAATCCCGCCCTTAAGGGGATGAAAAAGCCAAATAAAAACCCCGCGGCTTGCCCCGCGGGGCGATTATCTGCGTCCCTGCAATGAGGGTTACTTCAATACCATTGCCGTGAACGGATAGACGTAAGCCTGCAGCATCACGAGAACGCCGACCAGACATGCCAGCACGATCGAGTGCCAGAACACGTAGCGAAGGATCGTGCCTTCATGCCCGTACCAGTTGGTCGCGGTGGAAGCCACCACGATGGACTGGGCGTCGATCATCTTGCCCATGACACCACCGGAGGAATTCGCGGCGGCCATCAGGATCGGCGAGATGCCGAGCTGTTCCGACGTGATCCTCTGCAGGTTTCCGAACAGCACGTTCGATGCCGTGTCCGAACCAGTCAACGCCACGCCCAACCAGCCGAGCAATGTGCCGAAGAACGGATACAGCACGCCGGTTGCAGCGAATGCCAGACCCAGCGTCGCGTCGACGCCGGAGAGGCGCGTCAACGTTCCGATGGCGAGCATGGCCGAGATCGTGATCAGCGAAATCGCGCAGACCTTGATGGTGCGGCCATATTCACCGATCAGCTTGGCGGGCGAGAAGCCCATCAGGACGCCGGAGATGATCGCCGCGATCAGCATGCCCGTTCCGGTGAAGGACAGGTAAGTGAACGAGAACACAGCGCCTTCCGGCGTCGGCTTCGCAGCCACCGGCGGCACCTTGTTGATCATGTTGTGCAGTTCAGGAACCGGATAATTCCAGGTGAAGATCGAATTCGCCCAGGTCTTGAACGCGCCGTTGCCCCAGATCAGCATCACGATACAGACGATGATCCATGGCAGCATCGCACTCCAGAGCTGCGACTGCGTCAGCGGCGTCGTGTCCAGCGGCTTGGTCGGCGCCATTGTCGAGGCCGACTCATCCTTGCCGCGCAGCACCGGCGACGTCCAAAGCTCCTTCGGCTGCCATACCTTGAGGAACAGGATCAGCGCGCCCATCGAGATCAGCGATGCGCCGATGTCGACGATCCAGGGATTGATGAAGTTCGAGATCACGAATTGCGGGATCGCGAACGATACGGCAGTGACGAGAATCGCCGGCCACACCTGCATCATGCCGCGCCATCCGGCGAACGCCCAGATCACCCAGAACGGCACCAGCAGTGAGAAGAACGGCAACTGCCGTCCGACCATCGCACCCAGAACATATGGATCGAAGCCGGTGACGGATGCGAGACCCTGGATCGGCGTGCCCAGCGCGCCGTAGGCAACCGGCGCGGTGTTGGCAATCAGCGACAGGCCCGATGCAGCCAGCGGCGAGAAGCCAAGGCCGATCAGCACCGCGCCGGTGACCGCGACCGGCGTGCCGAAGCCTGATGCGCCCTCAAAGAACGCACCGAAGGAAAACGCAATCAGCAGCAACTGCAGACGGCGATCGGTGGTGACGCCGCCGATCGCACGTTGCAGCAGCTCGAACCGTCCGGTTTCAACCGTGATGCGATAGAGGAAGATGACGTTCAGCACGATCCAGCCGATCGGGAAAAACCCGACCACGACGCCGAGCAGCGACGCCCGGATCGACATGTTCGCCGGCATGGTGAAGACGAAGATGGTGATGATGTTGGCGATGATCAGCGCGATGATCGCCGCGATATGCGCCTTGACCTTGCCGCTGGCGATCAGGATCAGCAGCGTGACCACCGGAATGGCAGCCGCAACTGTCGATAGCCCAGCGTTTCCTAGCGGATTATAGATTTGATTCCACATTGTGGTTACTCCCACTTCATTGTTGGCAACGCCCGGCCGGAGCGTGGCTAGTCAACGCGTCTGCAGATCGGAGAGCACAAGCGTGTGATGAAAATCGCGCGTGAGGCTCCAGGCCCCAAAACGCTCACAATGCCCTATGAAACGGCTCCCCAGCCCTCTCGTAGCGGCGGCATGCTAGAGTGAATGCCACACAATGGACAAGATGTCGCATGGCCGCCATTTTGCGACTTTAGTCGTAGTGAGACAATTTCTGCTGATTTCTGAGAGCCTTACGGCGCTCCCAAGGAGAATATTTCTGTGAATGGCATTAGCTCGACCCTCAAAACGGTGTGGCGGATTGCAGCACCTTATTTCCGCTCCAGCGACAAATGGGCCGGCCTCGCCCTTCTGACGGCAGTCATCGTGATCGAGCTCGCGACCGTCGGCATCAACGTGCTGCTCAACTCGTGGAACAACCGCTTCTACAACGCGCTGCAGGAGCGCAACTGGGACAGCTTCGTTTACGAGATCATTTACTTCACGGTCATCGTCACGATCTTCATCATCATCGCGGTCTATCAGCTCTATCTGAACCAGTGGCTGCAGATCCGCTGGCGCAAATGGATGACCGAGCGCTATCTCGGTGAATGGCTCAGCGACGCCAATCACTACCGCATGCAGCTTCAGGGCGACGCCGCCGACAACCCGGACCAGCGCATCGCCGACGACATCAAGCTGTTCGTCGACCGCACGCTGAACATCGGGATCGGCCTGCTGAACTCGATCGTGACCTTGGCCTCGTTCGTCGTGATCCTCTGGACGCTCTCGAGCGCAGCACCGCTGCATCTGTTCGGCAAGGATATCGACATTCCGGGCTACATGGTCTGGGGGGCGCTGATCTATTCAGCGCTCGGCACCTGGCTCACACATCTGATTGGCTGGCCGCTGGTGGGGCTGGACTTCCGGCAACAGAAATACGAGGCGGACTTCCGCTTTAATCTGGTACGCGTCCGCGAGAATTCCGAGCAGATCGCTCTGCTCGATGGCGATGCCGCCGAACGCCAGCGTCTGCTGACGCGGTTCGGATCGGTGGTCGAGAACTGGCTCGGCATCATGAGCCGCACCAAGAAAGTCACCGCGTTTACCGCGAGCTATTCGCAGGCCTCCGTGATTTTTCCCTATCTCATGGTCGCGCCGGCCTATTTCGCCAACAAGATGCAGCTCGGCGGCATGATGCAGACCGCTTCCGCTTTCGGCAGCGTCCAGGGCGCATTGTCATTTTTCATCCCAACCTATCGGACACTGGCAGAATGGCAGGCCGTGGTCGCCCGCCTCGACGGTTTCGAGAGGGGCATCGCTTCCGCTAAAGCCCTCGCCGACAGTTCCGGCTCGGTCCGTCCCGTGGCAGCGACTAATGCAGGGGCCATTGCCCTCGACGATCTGTTGCTGACGCTGCCGAACGGCAAGCCGCTGGTGCAGACATCCAGCTTCAAGCTGCGCAGCGGCGAGCGTACCCTGGTGACCGGCCCCTCCGGCTCAGGAAAGTCGACCCTGTTCCGCGCCATCGCCGGGATCTGGCCCTTCGGCAAGGGCACGATTGAGATTCCGGAAGGCGCATCCTTGATGATGCTGCCGCAGCGGCCCTATTTCCCGGTCGGCACGCTTGCATCCGCCATCACCTATCCATCGAAAGACAATACCTACAGCGAGGAGCAACTCGGCGACGTGTTGAAGCTGGTCGGCCTGCCCGCGCTGGCGGACCAGCTCAATGAAGAAGGGCACTGGAACCGGACGCTGTCCCTCGGCGAACAGCAGCGTCTCGGCATCGCAAGGGCACTGCTGCACATGCCGCAATATCTGTTTCTCGACGAGGCCACCGCCTCATTAGACGAGCCGTCCGAAGCCCTGCTCTATCGGCTGATCGTGGAGAAGATGCCGCAAACCACCATCGTGTCGATCGGACACCGCACGACGCTCGAAGCGTTTCACCAGCGCGAGGTCTCGCTGGCGCGGTCCGGCGATCATTTCACGCTGGGCGACAAAGAAAGGCCGGTGCCGGCAACCTGACGCGAGACCTTTTTTGCCGCGTTTTCTTGACAGGAGCAGGTGCTTGCGTCGCGCGACAGCAATTTAGAGCCACTGCTCTGGCCATGCCTCTCGCCGCACCCAGCGGTGCCAGGCAAAGGCGAATGCCGTCAGCAGCAGCGCGCCTGCGAGGACCGGAGCGATCACGAATGTCCATGGCAGGTTGGCCGAGACCACCAGCAGGGGATTGATCCCGGCCGGCGGATGGAATGTCCGGGTCACGAACATCGCAAGGACGGCCAGACCCACAGCCATCGCGGCGGCCCATGGCTGCGGCCCGGCCGCATACAGCACCATCAATCCAACCAGCGTCGCGACCAGATGTCCGCCGATCAGCGCGCGGGGTTGTGCCGGTACAGCATCGGGCGATCCGATCACCAGCACGATCGATGTGGCAAACGGGATGACGGCGAGCGGGTAGTTCAATTCGGCGGAGAGCAATTCCATCACGCCAATGGCCAGCGCAGCGCCGAGCCCCGCAATGGCGCCGGCCTTCAATGTGCGCCTTCCCGCCTGATCCAGAATTGCAGACGGTCTATTCCGCTGGTTGTTCACAGCGATCTCACTGCACCATGAGGCCAAACAAAAAGGGCGGCAGATTTCTCTGCCGCCCCTCAGTCTTCAGATGAAGAAGATTACTTCAGAGCGCCGAGGGTCACGTCGGCCGAGAGCTTGGCGATGAACTGATCGCCGCACCACTTGGAGCCGAAGCCACCTGGGTTGATCGCGCTGAACGAACCGGTCTGCTGGGCGGTGAAGTCGCTGGTGAAAGCGTTACAGCCAGCCTTCGAGAGATCGGTGCCCGAGTAGCGCAGATCGAGGGTGAACACCTTGTAGGTGAAGCCGACGCCGACGTTCCAGGTATTGTAATCGTCGTACTTGATCCCAGCCGGGAAAGGACCGGCGAAACCAGCGGCAACTACGTTGGTGCCGTAGAACGAGTCGGACGTACCAAGCCACTGGCGGCCGAATTCACCCGACACGTAAGCGCCGATGCCAGTTGTGCCGAACAGGTTGCTTGGTGCAGTGATCTTGGCGGTGATCGATGCGTAGGTGCCGTCAGCGCCCGTGTTCAGGAAGTTCGGCGAGTAGAAAACGTTGCCGCCCATCGCGAAGTAATCGTTAAAGGTGTAGTTCACCTTGCCGTAGACTTCGTAGAAGCTGACATCCTTCTTCATGCCGTTGAAGCTCGGAAGAACAGAGCTGGCACCAGCAGCGCAAACCGCTGCGCCGCCAGGACCACCGAAGCTCTCGATGCACTGCCCACCTGGATAGATATAACCCCAAACACCGAAGTCGAATGCGAAGGCACCGAAGGTCGGGCGGATACCGGCATAGACGTCGATTTCTGCAGCCGCGCGGTTGGTGAAGGAGATGCTTTCACCGGCGACACCGGCGTAAAGCTGCAGGTTCGGATTGATGTTGTAGCGGGGTTCGAAGTAAGCCGAGACCGAAGCGTTCTTGTTGGACTGGGTCACACCACGGAACACGTAGTTGGACATCACAGCAGCACCGAAGGCGACATCCCAAGGCGACACGACTTCAATCGGCGCGGCCTTCTTGTAGACCTTGGCAGGAAGGTCGGCTGCAGATGCCGCAGAACCCAGGCCCATCGCAGCAACAGTAACCGCTGCGATCGACAAACTTACTTTCTTCATGACGATCCCCATCATCGTTAAAAATCCAGTCCGATTGCCGAAGGTCCGAATGACAAGCGTTAATCGACTGCGTGAACTCAATCTCGTGGCATCACAGTGATGTTCAAATCCCCGTGCGTGAAGCAAAAAACCCAAGCAACTGCCGCCTTTTTAGGCGTTTGAAGCGTTCCAAATGCGGTTCTGTCGCAGTGTTGCTTTTCGACAACAAATTTTGGCCCTAATTGGAACTTCGGGCCGTGATCCAGCTCAAATCAGGGAAATAAAAGGCCGAAATATCCCCAGGCGCGACACCGAGGCTGGGCTGATTCGCTGCACCGCGCCGAAATGCAGGACCAACAGGCCCCGTCGGAAACACTGGCCCGAAACGGCAAGAGCCGCAGCGATCAGCTGCGGCTCTCCAGGAGGATTCGGCAAGCTCGCCGAAGCGAGCCTCCCATCTCAGGTGTTGTTTTCGTCGCCGGAGGACCAGCTCGGGGCCGGAGCCGGGCTGGACCAGCTGGATTCCACAGCCGGGGCGGGCTCGGCTGCAGGAGCCGGGGCTGGCTTGGCCGCGCGCTTCTTGGCTGCCTTTTTGGGAGCGGCCTTCTTAGCTGCAGCCTTCTTGGGAGCAGCTTTCTTCGCAGCCTTCTTGGCGGATTTCTTCGCGGCTTTTTTGGAAGCCTTCTTGGCCGACTTTTTCACGGCCTTCTTCGCTGACTTCTTGGCAGATTTTTTCGCCGACTTCTTCGCGGCCTTCTTGGAAGCTTTCTTCGCTACCAGCTTCTTCGCTTTTTTGGCCTTCGATTTCTTCTTCTTCGCCTTAGCCATTGTGGTCCTCCTGTTACCGCCAGCCCCACGTTGAACCGGCGCTCAAGCCCTCCCAACGCGGGGGCCCTTCATTGATCCCGTCAACAAATCCGGCCGGGGTCCGCCTGTCGCCCAATCGAGCAGTTCAATCGTATGCACTACAGGGACTGACGTTCCATCGGCACTTTCCACCGAGCCTATCTGCACCATGCAACCGATGTTGCCGGCGGAGATAACGTCCGGCTTCGTCGATGCGATGTTGGCGATCTTCCGTTCGCGCAGTCGCTTCGCAATGTCGGGCTGGAGGATGTTGTACGTTCCCGCCGAACCGCAACACAGATGACTCTCAGGCACATCTTTCACCACGAATCCGCTCTTGAAAAGCAATTCTTTCGGAAGCTGTGTGATTTTCTGTCCGTGCTGCAAAGAACATGCGGAGTGATACGCAACGACGAGATCGCTTTTGTCCTTCGGCCAGGCGATGTCGATGCTGGCGACGTACTCGGTAACGTCCTTCGCAAGGGCCGAAATACGTGCGGCTTTTGCTGCAAAGGCCGCGTCCTCGCGCAGCATGTAACCGTAGTCCTTGATGGTCGTACCGCATCCGGACGTGGTGACGATGATGGCGTCGAGGCCGCCGCGCTCGATCTCTCTTGTCCACACCTCGATGTTCGCCTTCGCCCGCGCCAAGGCGTCGCCGTCGCGGCCCATGTGATGGGTCAACGAGCCGCAGCATTGCTCGTCGGCCACCAGCACCACCTCGATGCCGTTGCGGGTCAGGAGGCGGATCGCGGCCTGGTTGATGCCAGGAGAGAGAACCTGCTGGGCACAGCCCTGCAGCAGCGCGACGCGGCCGCGCTTCTGGCCTTCAGCAGGAAAGACCTTCCCACCGGTGGGTCCGGGTGCAGGCACCTTGCCAGGGGCCAGGGCCAGCATGGCGCGCAGCCGGTCGAAGAATGTCGGCGTAACCCCGTTCTTGGCTGAAGACGCCGGCAGCAGGCTTGCAAACGGACGGGCGAGACGGGCTCCCATCATGCTGATCCGGAACAGGCCCGGACGCGGCAATACGAGCGCCAGAACGCCGCGCAGAAACCGCTCGGACAGCGGCCTTGCGTATTCCTCTTCCACCTTCACCCGCGCCTGATCGACGAGGTGCATGTAGTTTACCCCGGAGGGGCAGGTGGTCATGCAGGCTAGGCACGACAGGCAGCGGTCGATATGCTTGACCACCTCCTGCGTCGGCGCGCGGTCGTTCTCCAGCATGTCCTTGATGAGGTAAATTCGGCCACGCGGGCTATCGAGTTCATCGCCGAGCAGGACGTAGGTCGGACAGGTCGCGGTGCAGAACCCGCAATGCACGCAGGCGCGCAGGATCTTGTCGGCTTCGCGGATGTCCGGATCGGCGAGCTGGGCGAGAGAGAATTCGGTCTTCATGGATTGCGGTCCCGGATCATGTGCGCACCATCCGGCCGCGATTGAGAATGTGTTTGGGGTCGAAGCTTGCCTTGACGCGCTGGCCCAGCGCCGCGACGCCAGCCTCCTGCGGGTGAAAGACCTCGATGGCTGCACGCACCTGATCGGTGCCGCGTAGCAGCGTGGCGTGACCGCCGATGGATTTTAGGCGCTGCCGCAGCACCGCCGCATGGGCATCGGGCGCCGCGGGCAGTGCCGCCCAGATCAGGCCGCCGCCCCAGTCATAGATCACGTCGCCGCCGGTATCGCGTGCCAGTGCCTGACCGAATGCGCCTCCGGACGCCGGCGGACAGACGATGCGCCAGACCGGCCATGCGCCAAGAGAGCCGGATGCTGCAAATGGGGAGACATCGCGGATCGACGCCCAGACTGCGGCCGACGCGTCGTCCGCAATCGTCTCCGCCGTTCCGAACGATGCGAGCGCCTTGCTCACCGACCCCGCGCGATGCGGCACCGATGCGCCGATTCCCTCTAACCGGATCAGCGTCACCGCCTGCTGCGACGATGCGAGGCCGGACAGCCCGTCGCCGGTATCGCGAAAAATCGAAGACGGAATGTGCGCCACACCCGAGACGTCATAGGGCGATCCGATCGCCGTGGTCATCACCCGGTTGGCGGTCACGTCATCGAGGCCGCGCAGCACCAGCGTCCGTTCGGTTTCCGCCTTGGGCAGCACCTTGAGCGTGACTTCGGTCATCACCGAGAGCGTGCCCCACGATCCTGCAAGCAGCTTGCAGAGATCGTAGCCGGTGACGTTCTTGACGACCTTGCCGCCGGTCTTGAACGAATCTCCGAAGCCCGACACCGCGTGCGCACCGAGCAGATGGTCGCGCGCGCCGCCCGCCTTGATCCGGCGCGGCCCGGCGAGGCCCGCCGCAACCATACCGCCGACGGTGCCCGCACCGCGCGGCGTGCCGAGCAGCACCGAGGTGTCCATCGGATCGAAGGCGAACTGCTGGTTCTTGGAATCCATCAGCGACAGCAGATCGGCCATCGGCGCGCCGGCCTGAACCGTCACGATCAGTTCATGCGGCTCATAGGACGTGATGGCATTGAGCGCCGACAGGTCGAGCACCGCATTGGTCGCCGTCGGCAGACCGATCGCGCGCTTGCTGCCATGACCGATGATCTCCAGCGGCTGCTCCGCCGCAAGCGCGGCGCGCACCGCATCTTCGACATCCTTCGCGTCGCGTACTTTCAACGTATCCACGCCACATCCTGTCTTGTTTGCATGCAGGGCTGATCCGGCAGGCGGCTTACGCGCCGGATCATGACCTCAAAATCGCGGAATATCGGGAAATGCCAGCTTGCCGTGGTGGACATGAACCCGTCCAAGTTCGGCACAGCGATGCAGCGTTGGAAACACCTTGCCCGGATTGAGCAGCCCTTGGGTATCGAACGCGCATTTCAGCCGCTGTTGCTGGGCGAGATCGATGTCGCTGAACATTTCCGGCATCAGGTCGCGCTTCTCGACGCCGACGCCGTGCTCGCCGGTCAGCACCCCGCCGAGCTTGACGCACAGCCGCAGAATATCCGCGCCGAAGGCTTCGGCCTTGTCCATCTCGTCAGGAATATTCGCATCGTACAGGATCAGCGGGTGCAGGTTGCCGTCACCGGCATGGAAGACGTTGGCGCAGCGCAACCCGTATTTCGCGGACAGATCGCGGATACCAGCCAGCGCATCCGGCAGCTTGCCACGCGGAATGGTGCCGTCCATGCAGAGATAATCCGGCGAGATACGGCCGACCGCTGGAAACGCGGCCTTGCGCCCGGCCCAGAACAGCAGCCGCTCCTGCTCGGAATTGGAAATCTGACACGAGGTCGAGCCGCAGCCGAGTGCGATCTTCTCGACCCGGTCGATCAGTTCATCGACTTCGGTCTTAGGACCATCGAGTTCAATGATCAGCAGCGCCTCGACGTCGAGCGGATAACCGG
>CAZQMD010000194.1:0-9604 GCA_964594185.1 uncultured Afipia sp.
GGTAGATGTCGAACAGCGCGTCTTCACGCGTCATGTTCTTGTCGGCCGAGAGCGTATTGCGGATGTAGGGGCCGATGTTGACATGATCGATGTCGAGGATCGGCAGTTCCTTGTAGCCCTGCTCGTTCAGCGCCTTCAGCAGCTTCTCGGTGATTTCCTCGCCCGCTTCGGCGTGGATTTCGCCAGTCTTCGGGTTGACGAGATCTTCCGCGAGATAGTTGCTGACCACCTCTTCGTCGGAGAAGCGCAGTGCCTTGAGGCCCTTTTCCTGAAGCTGACGCGCGGTACGCACGGTCAGCTTCTTGCCGGCTTCGAGCACAACCTTGCCCGAGTCGGCATCGATCAGGTCATTGATCGTCGAGTAACCGCGGAAACGGTCGGCGACGAACGGCACGCGCCAGCCTTCCTTGATCCGCTTGTACTGGATCTTCTTGTAGAACGTGGACAGGATCTCTTCGCCATCGAGACCGAGGGCGAACATCAGCGACGTCACCGGAATCTTGCGGCGGCGGTCGATACGCGCGAACACGATGTCCTTGGCGTCGAACTCGATGTCGAGCCACGAGCCGCGATACGGAATCACGCGCGCGGCGAACAGCAGCTTGCCCGACGAGTGGGTCTTGCCCTTGTCGTGGTCGAAGAACACGCCCGGCGAACGGTGCATCTGGGACACGATCACACGCTCGGTGCCGTTGACCACGAAGGTGCCGTTCATCGTCATGAGCGGGATATCGCCCATGTAGACGTCCTGCTCCTTGATGTCCTTGACGGACTTGGCGCCGGTTTCTTCGTCAATATCGAACACGATGAGGCGCAGCGTCACCTTGAGCGGCGCAGCGAAGGTCATGCCGCGCTGGCGGCACTCATCGACGTCGTACTTCGGCTGTTCGAATTCGTAGCGGACGAATTCCAGCTGCGAGGTGCCCGAGAAATCGTTGATCGGGAACACCGAGCGGAACACGGCCTGCAGGCCTTCGTCCAGCCGCCCGCCGGCAGGTTCGTCGACCATCAGGAACTGGTCGTAGGACGCCTTCTGAACCTCGATGAGGTTCGGCATCTCCGCGACTTCCTTGATGTGTCCGAAAAACTTGCGAACGCGTTTGCGACCAGTGAAAGTTTGCTGCGACTGCGCCATCGTGGCCTCTCGTTTTCGCCGCCCGAGCCTTCCCAACATGGGTCCGCTGGCGGCATCTTCCGGAGTGCGATGGGCACCGCCCCCCGGGTTGAATTTCAAATCGCCCAAGCAAAGCGCCTGGGTCTCACGGCATCCGAGCCTCAGGCCGCAGGAAAACCCCGCTCCGAATCTCAAGACGCAAAATGACGTGCGGGGCGCTGGTGGCGCCCTGCCCGTCAGAACAAACTCTACGGCCTGTTAAAGCCCGAAATATCTCGTCTCCCGACGTCCCGCCTTGAACTCGTTCCGGGTTTCAAAGGGCGATCCGTCCTTTCGTGCCTCCGCCTATATAGGCGGCTATCGCGGCGATTCGAGGGGTCAATCAACGAACCGTCACACATTAGTGTGTCTGGCCGGCCCCAAGGGACCGGCCAGACGTATCGACTTACTTGAGTTCGACCTTGGCGCCAGCCTTCTCGAGCTGAGCCTTGATCTTTTCGGCTTCGTCCTTGGCAACGCCGTCCTTGACGGGCTTCGGTGCGCCTTCGACGAGGTCCTTGGCTTCCTTGAGGCCCAGGCCGGTGATGGCGCGGACTTCCTTGATGACTTCGATCTTCTTGTCGCCAGCCGAAGCGAGAACGACGGTGAAGTCGGTCTTTTCTTCAGCAGCAGCGGCAGCGCCGCCACCAGCGCCCGGAGCAGCGGCAACCGCAACAGCGGCAGCAGCCGAAACGCCCCACTTCTCTTCGAGAAGCTTCGCCAGTTCAGCAGCCTCGAGAACCGTGAGGCTCGAGAGGTCGTCCACGATCTTTTGCAAATCAGCCATTTTAACTTTCCTTCAGCGTATCAGTTCGAACCAGTTGAGATGGAGAATGGCGTCACGCCGCTTCACCCTTAGAGGCATAGGCCTGAACCACGCGGGCCAGCTTCGCAGCAGGCGCGGTGGAGAGCTGAGCGATCTTGGTCGCCGGCGCCACAAGGAGGCCGAGGATCTTCGCGCGCAGTTCATCGAGCGACGGCAGTGCGGCAAGAGCCTTCACAGCGTCGGGATTCAGGACAGTAGTTCCCATCGCGCCGCCAAGGATCACGAACTTCTCGTTCGTCTTGGCGAACTCGATGGCAACCTTCGGTGCTGCTACCGGATCGTTAGAAGTCGCGATCACGGTCGGCCCCTTCAACAGGGAGCCGATGGAAACAACATCCGTGCCTTCAAGAGCAATTTTGGCGAGACGGTTCTTCGAGACCTTTACCGAGGCGCCAGCCTGCTTCATCTGCGTACGCAGAGTCTGCATCTGGGCAACGGTCAGGCCGGAATAATGAGCAACGACCGCGACGCCCGTGGTCTTGAAGACCTCGTTCAGCGTTTCGACCGCCTCTTTTTTTGCCGCTCGTTCCACAGCAAGCTCTTTCCGGTTGGCGGTCCGCTTGAGACAGAACCGCCGGGTTGCACCGATCGTCCTGCCCGCTAGCCTCGAGACATTCATCTCTCAACACGTCGGGCACGACGACATTTCGGAAGCCTGCCCTCTCGCCCTGGCCTGCCTTGCGGCCCGCCGGAACGAGGTGTCGAGGTTCGAACCAAATCCGCAGCCACCGCCGAATCGGGGGTGGGTCACGAAATCCGGTTTTCACCCGTCTGTGCAGGAGATTAAGCGAAGCCGCTCATGAAGAACGGCAAGGCACCTGCAGTCTTGGACAGGATGGAGCTTTCTTCGGCTTTTATACCTTGGATAGCTCCGGCCCATTTTCGTCAGTCAAAGCAAGGGCTTCCGTTCCTGTGAGCAATCCATGCGGAATGATCGACGAGGAATGGACTCCTATGGGTTCGATTTTCGGAAAACGAGCACGGACGCGCCAGCGACAGCCAGCACGCCCGGAAAGGAATGTTTAACGGGTCAAATTCGCCTTGCCAAGGGGATTCTGAGTTCCATAAGCATTTTCCGGGCCAGAAGCTGCCCGTCTGCCTAAGCAAGAAGCATCCTCAAAGCATAACGACAGGCGGATGAAACCTCAACCTCTTGTGTTTGCTACTATTTTCGGACAAGCGCCGCCCGCCGCGGCCCACGCCTTGATCAGGTCCCCAAACTCCTTCTGGGTTCCCGGTGCCGGGGTCCGGTTGCCGCCCGGCGACCAGGCCCAGCCGACCAAGGTGTCTTCGGCCATATGCTTCACAAGCGCGTCCATGTCCTTGCCGTCGTTACGCTTCGGATCCTTGATCTGCTCGCAGATCTGACCGAGCGATTTGCCCTGCCATGCCATTTCCAGCGGCGCGAGATGCCATTGCGGATGGCCGGGCACTCCGGCGGGATCGAAGTTCGCTTCGTGATGGCAGGTGTTGCAGGCCAGACCGCCCGCAGCACCCATGCCGCCCTCACCGCGCACGACCAGCGGCTGATGCGGAGTCATCTTGTTGGTCTGCGTCGGACGCTCGGTCGCAGGGTGGCAGTTCATGCAGCGCGGCGACATGATCACCTTGCCGGCTTCCTCGAACAGCGCAACGGCGCGCTCGTTTCCATTCTTGATATCGGCGAAGGCCGACACCGGCTTCAACTTCACCGGATTGACCGGCGGCTCCATCGCGGCATCCGCCTCGCCGCGAAATGCGGGGCCTGCGAATGCGAGCAACGCCGCTGCGAAGGCGCCTGCTCCGAGCGCCAACACTCCTTGTCTAAGAACTCCTTGCCCGAGCATCTTCATGCCGATGCTCCCGGAACGATCGGCAACTGCCGGGGACGGGTCTGCCCGAGTTTCGCCATCGCATTGGCGACCGCAGGACCGATCGGCGGCACGCCTGGCTCACCGACGCCGGTCGGCTTCTCGCTCGACTTGACGATGGTGACCTCAATCGCGGGCATCTCGTTGATGCGAAGCGAACGATAGGCATCGAAGTTGCCCGGCACCACGCGCCCGTCTTCCATCGGCACATCCGCATAGAGAATGTGACCGAGACCGAATCCGATGCCGCCCTCCATCTGCGCGCGGATGATATCCGGATTGACCGCGACACCGCAGTCCACCGCACACCAGACCTTGTGCACCTTCGGCCCCTCGTCGCCCATCGAGAGTTCGACAATCTGCGCGACGAACGTATTGAAGCTCTCGACCACCGCAATGCCACGCGCGCGGCCGGGCTCCAGCTTCGCGTTCTTCCAGTCGGCGAGTTCTGCGACGGCGCGCAGCACGCCGGCATGGCGCGGCTTCTTGCTCATCAGTTCAAGCCGCCCCTCGACAGGATCTTTTCCCGCCGCTTCGAGCAACTCATCGACGAACGCTTCGACGGCATAACCTGTGTGGGTGTGTCCCACCGAACGCCACCACAAAACCGGCACGCCGACATCGACCTGATGCAGGTCGCATTTGAAGTTTGCCACGTCGTACGGAATTTCGTTCGACCCTTCATAGGCGGTCGCATCGAGACCATCCTTGAACGTCATCGCCTCGAACGGCGATCCCTTCATGATCGACTGGCCGACGATGGTGTCGCTCCACGCCTGAATCTTTCCATCGCGCACCACGCCGCGCATGCGATGGATGCTGAACGGACGATAATAGCCGCCGCGCATGTCGTCTTCGCGGGTCCAGACCAGCTTGAGCGGCTTGCCGGGGCCGATGGCTTTCGCAACCTCGGCAAGTTCGGCGGCGACATGCACCGTCTGTTGCGCGCGCCGTCCAAAACTTCCGCCCGCCAGAATGGTCTTGAGCGAGACTTTTTCCATCGGCACGCCAAGAATCTTTGCGATGGTCGCGTGATCCGGTGTCGGAAACTGGCTGCCGTAGCGCGAGGTGACAGTGTCGCCCTTCCAGTGGATGAACGCGTTCAGCGGCTCCATCGGCGCATGAGCCAGATAAGGGAACACAAACTCGGCTTCGACGAGGCGGCTGCCGGGCTTGGAGACCTCGGCTTCGAAATCGCCTTCCGTCTTCACCGTCTTGCCGGGCGTCTTCGACAGGCCGCGGAATTCGTTCAGCAGTTGCTGCGTGCCGCGTTTCTCGGCCTTGCTGTCATCCCATGTGATCTTCAAAAGATCGCGCGCCGTCTTTGCAGGCCAGAAGCCCTTGGCATAGACAGCCACACCGGTCGGCACCTGTTTGACATCGACAACACCGGCCACAGCTTTCGCGGCTGTCGCATCGAACGAGGCAACCGTCGCACCGAACTGCGGAGGACGCGCGATCACAACCGTCAGCATATCGGGTTCGTTGATGTCGAGCGTGTACTCGGCCGTGCCGTTCGACTTCTCGGCGCTGTCGAGACGCTTGACCACGCCTTCCTTGCCGATGAACTTGAACTGCGATGGATCTTTCAACTTCGGATTTGCCGGAACCGGCAACTGGTTCGCCTTCTCGGCAAATGCGCCGAAGCGGCCCTGCTTGCCTGACGGGTGCTTGATCACGCCGTTTTCGACGGTGATCTCTGTCGCGGGCACATTCCATTCCTTCGCCGCCGCAGCTACCAGCATTTCGCGCGCAGCCGCGCCGACCTGACGCATCTGGATAAAGGAATTCGCGATCGCGCTCGATCCGCCGGTCCCCTGCACACCGAACAGCAGATTCTTGTACAGCACCGGATTCGATGGCGCGTGATCGGCGCGCATCTGCGACCAGTCGGCATCGAGTTCTTCGGCGACCAGCGTCGCCATACCGGTAAACGGCCCCTGCCCGAACTCGATGTGCTTGCAGAGCACAGTCACGGTGTCATCGGGCTTAATAATGAGAAATGTATTCGGAGCGATGTTGGGCGGCGCAGCGGCGGGCGCTTGCGCAAAAGCCCTGCCGCTCCTGGCGATGTAAACGCCGATGGCAAGTCCCGCTCCTGCCTTCAGAAGCGAACGGCGCGAAAGAGCGGACGCACGGGTGACGGTGTCTTTAACATGAACGTTCATGGCTCAACCCTCCAGCGACTTGGCTGCGTCGTGGATCGCCGCGCGAATGCGCACATACGTGGCGCAACGGCAGATGTTGCCGTTCATCGCAAGATCGATGTCCTCATCGGTCGGCTTCGGATTGAGCGACAGCAGCGACGTTGCGCTCATGACCTGGCCCGACTGGCAGTAACCGCACTGGGGCACGTCGAGCGCCACCCATGCCTTCTGCACAGCCTGAGCCTCGCGGCCCTTGATACCTTCGATGGTGGTGATCTCGCTGGCGCCGACGGCCGAGACCGGCAGTGAACACGATCGCATTGGCTGGCCATCGACGTGCACGGTGCATGCGCCGCATTGCGCGACCCCGCATCCATACTTTGTGCCCATCAATCCCGCGCCGTCGCGGATCGCCCAGAGGAGAGGAGTTTGCGGGTCGACATCCACATGATGTTCGCCGCCGTTGATTTTCAGCGTGTAGGCCGCCATGGCCGCATTCCTTCTGATTACGTCAGAAGGTCGAGAGACTACATTCGACTCGTTCTAATCAGCAATCAAACTAATGTGCGATGCAGCGCTAAATATTTTTGATCTTCAAACGGAACGAAGCCTCGCAACTTGCGTTGCGCGTTCCTATATAAGTCAGCATTCCCGACAAGAATGATGACGGTTTTATTTTCCGGTCTCACCCGACCGGATAGCGAAGTTGTTTGCCCGCAAAAAAGGCATCGAGATTAGCCATCACGCAATCCTGCATGGCGATGTGCGACTCGATGGTGTGGCCGCCGATATGCGGCGTCACCAGAACATTCGGCATTTTTGTCAGTGCATCCGGCGCGTGCGGCTCTTTCTCGTAAACATCGAGACCTGCACCAGCGATGATGTTGCCTTCGAGTGCAGCGACCAGCGCCTTCTGATCGATGACTGAACCGCGCGCGATGTTGACGATGGTTCCTTGCGGACCGAGCTTCTTCAAAATATCCGCGTTGACGGCGTGCTGCGTGTCCGCACCTGCACGCACCGCCACCATGAGAATGTCGGACCATTCCGCCAACGAAGCCAGACTCGCATGATAGGCATAAGGCACATCATGCTTGCTGCGGCTGTGGTAAGCGACCTCGGTCTCGAACGCCGCGCAACGCGCCGCGATCTTGCGGCCGATCTCGCCCATCCCGTAAATGCCGACCTTGCGTCCGGTCATGCCCGGACCCGGCCGCATGGATGGTGACGGCTGCGTGCCGGACCATCCGCCGCTGCGCACATACTCGTCCGCTGGAATAAGACGCCGCGTTGTCGCGAGCATCAGCGTCATCGCAAGATCGGCGACCGAGGCCGCATTCGCCCCAGGCGAATGGCCGGCAGCGATGCCCCGCTTCTTTGTCTCGGCGAAATCCACTCCGTCATAACCCGTGCCGTAACAGATGATCGCCCCCAGCGACGGCAGCGAGTCCAGCACCGCCGGCGGGATCACCTGCCCGCCTGCCGTGATCATGGCGCGGATCGGCTTGAGCTGCTCGGCGCTGAATGTTTCGAGCGGCGGTTTGCCCTTGCCGTCGAGCAGGTCATAGCGCTCGCCGATGCGCACCATCTGCGCCTTGGGAAACCGTGAGTAGATCAGGACTTGATGGGACATCGATGCACTTCCACTGGAAGATAAAGAAAAAGGCGGAGCAGGTGTTATCCCGCTCCGCCTTTTCAATCATTCAGGCCATTACCAATCAGGAAGTCAGGCTACCTGGCTCGACCTTGACGCCCGGACCCATCGTCGATGAGACCGCAACGCGCTGAACGTAGGTGCCCTTGGAACCAGCGGGCTTCGCCTTCACAACAGCGTCGGCGAGCGCCTTGACGTTCTGGACCAGCTTCTCTTCCGAGAACGAGGCCTTGCCGATGCCGGCCTGGATGATACCGGCCTTCTCGACGCGGAACTCGACCGAACCGCCCTTGGCGCCCTTGACCGCATTGGCGACGTCCATGGTGACGGTGCCGATCTTCGGGTTCGGCATCATGCCACGCGGGCCGAGCACCTTACCGAGACGACCGACCAGCGGCATCATGTCCGGGGTTGCGATACAACGATCGAAATCGATCGCACCGCCCTGCACCTTCTCAACGAGGTCTTCAGCGCCGACAACGTCAGCGCCCGCAGCCTTGGCTTCTTCAGCCTTGGCGCCGCGTGCGAACACGCCGACGCGCAGCGTGCGGCCTGTGCCGTTCGGCAGCGTGACAACGCCACGGACCATCTGGTCGGCGTGACGCGGATCGACGCCGAGGTTGATCGCGATCTCGATGGTTTCGTCGAACTTCGCCGAAGCGCGCGACTTCACCATCTTGATGGCTTCGTCGAGCGAATAGAGATGCTCGCGGTCGATACCCTCACGGGCCTTCGCAAGTTTCTTGCCAATTGCCATGATCGTTACCCCGCCACCTGGAGACCCATCGAACGGGCAGAGCCCTCAACCATCTTCATGGCTGCTTCGATGGTGTCACAGTTGAGATCCTTCATCTTCTTCTCGGCGATCTCGCGCACCTGCGCCTTGGTCACCTTGCCTGCGACGTCGCGGCCCGGAGCTTTCGAACCGGACTGGATCTTCGCCGCCTGCTTGAGGAAGAAGGACATCGGCGGAGTCTTCATCTCAAACGTGAACGACCGGTCCGCATAAATGGTGATGACCACCGGGATCGGGGTGTTCTTTTCTTCCTTCTGCGTCTGCGCGTTGAACGCTTTGCAGAATTCCATGATGTTGAGGCCGCGCTGACCAAGCGCGGGACCGATCGGTGGCGACGGGTTCGCCGCACCGGCCGGCACCTGAAGCTTCAGGTATCCGGTCACTTTCTTTGCCATGGGCAATCTCCATGCGCTCATGTTTTGCCAAACATGAAACGCAGGCTGCCGGTCCAAACCTTTGAACCTGCAGCTATTTTGGATCGTGGTCCGGCATGCTTGTTCCGGCTGGCGACCGGTCATGCCTCCCACGTATGAATGTCCCAATAGGGACAGGGCGTGCCGATACACGAGTTCGGCCGAAAAGGGAAGCTCAGGCGGCCATTTAAGGTATCAGGCGACCGACGACAGCGGAGGCTGCGGAACCAGCCGCCGGGCCTCGCGGGCCAGGATTCCGTCCGCGTCGAGGCTACGGATCGGGTGACTGAGGTCGCGCGGAATGTCGCCTGCGAGTTGCAGCATCAGATACCGGCCGCAGCAGACCCGCAGAAATGACGAGAAGTTCTCGACCTCGCCATGGGTTTCCAGCAGTTCCCCATACAGACGGGACAGAAGCTGGGTGAGTGTCATTCCATCGCGTGCCGCCAGTTCCTCCAGCACACGCCAGTACAGATTTTCCAGCCGGACGCTGGTGGAAAATCCCTCGATGCGGACGGAGCGCAGCCGCGTCTGCCACAACTGCGGATCAGCATTGATGAAGAGCTTGCACATCTTTCACCTCCGGCACGCGTAAAGACCGATGCCCCATTCTATAAGGCATCGGCTCCGTTCGTCACGCGCTCAGGCCGCCCGCGACAGGCCCGAGTGACTGATGGTGGTGCCCAGGACCTTCAGGAACTGAGCAAGCCAAGCCGGATGCGCAGGCCATGCCGGGGCGCTGACGAGATTGCCATCGGTCACAGC
>CAZQMD010000195.1:0-9581 GCA_964594185.1 uncultured Afipia sp.
CTGGCCGACACCGCGCTCAAGACGGCGAACTCGGGTTACCTGACCCGCCGTCTGGTCGACGTGGCGCAGGACTGCATCATCACGCAGGACGATTGCGGCACCAAGCTCGGCATCAAGATGCGCGCCATCGTCGATGCCGGCACGGTCGTCGCTTCGCTGGCCTCGCGCATTCTCGGCCGCACCGCGGGCGAGGACCTGCGCGATCCCGCGACCAACAGGGTCGTGGTCAAGCGCGGCACGCTGATGGAAGAGACGCATGTCGACGCCATCCAGCAGGCCGGCATTCAGGAAGTGAAGATCCGCTCGGCGCTGACCTGCGAACTGGTCAACGGCATCTGCGGCAAGTGCTACGGGCGCGATCTTGCCCGCGGCACGCCGGTCAACCACGGTGAAGCTGTCGGCGTTATCGCCGCGCAGTCGATCGGTGAACCGGGCACGCAGCTCACCATGCGCACGTTCCACATCGGTGGCGCGGCGCAGATCAACGAGCAGTCGTTCATCGAGTCGAACTTCGACGGCAAGATCGTCATCAAGAACAAGGCGATCGCGACCAACAGCGAAGGCTTCAATGTTGCAATGGTCCGCAACATGGTCGTCGCGGTGGTCGATGCCGACGGCACCGAGCGTGCGACCCATCGTATTCAGTACGGCGCGCGCATGCGCGTCGACGAAGGCGATGTGATCAAGCGCGGCCAGCGCATCGCGGAGTGGGATCCGTATTCACGCCCCATTCTGACCGAAGTCGAAGGCATCATCGGGTTCGAGGATCTGGTCGAAGGCCAGTCGATCTCGGAAACGCTCGACGAATCCACGGGTATCGCAAAGCGCGTGGTTATCGACTGGCGCACGACCGGCCGTGGCGCCGATCTGCGTCCGGCGATCGTGATCAAGGGCAAGGACGGCAAGGTGCTGAAGCTGGCGCGTGGCGGCGATGCTCGTTACATGCTCTCGGTCGATGGCATTCTGTCGGTTGACGTCGGTGCCAAGGTCAAGGCCGGCGACATTCTCGCCCGTGTCTCGACGGAAAGCGGCAAGAACCGCGACATCACGGGCGGTCTGCCGCGCGTCGCCGAACTTTTCGAAGCACGCAAGCCGAAGGATGCCGCGATTATCGCGGAAATCGGCGGCACCATCCGCTTCGGACGCGACTACAAGAACAAGCGCCGCATTTCGATCGAGCCTGTCGACAAGAACGAGGAGACTCGCGAGTACCTCATTCCAAAGGGCAAGCACATCCATCTGCAGGACGGCGACATCGTCGAAAAGGGCGATTTCATCGTCGAAGGCAATCCGGCGCCGCACGACATTCTGGCGATCAAGGGCATTGAGGAACTCGCTGCCTATCTGGTCAACGAAATCCAGGAAGTTTACCGGCTTCAGGGCGTGCTCATCAACGACAAGCACATTGAAGTGATTGTCCGTCAGATGCTGCAGAAGATCGAAGTTACCGATCAGGGCGAGACCGACATGATCTCGGGCGAGCAGGTCGACAAGATCGAGTTCGACGCGCTCAACGCCAAGGCGAAGGACGAGGGCAAGAAGCCCGCGACCGGAAACCCTGTGCTGCTCGGCATCACCAAGGCGAGCCTGCAGACGCGGTCGTTCTTCTCGGCAGCGTCGTTCCAGGAGACCACGCGCGTGCTCACCGAAGCTGCCGTCAACGGCAAGGTGGACCCGCTCGAAGGCCTTAAGGAGAACGTCATTGTCGGCCGCCTGATCCCGGCCGGTACCGGCGCCTCGATGGCGAAGATCCGCGAAGTCGCGACCAAGCGCGACAAGCTGATCCTCGACGAGCGCGAGAAGCAGGCGGCGATCACGCCGGCTGCTCCGGAAGCAGAGCCTCTCGCTTTGCCTCCTGCGGAATGATGTCGCGCCCATTGGCGTGTCTGCCATGAATAAAAGGCCGTCCTTCGGGACGGCCTTTTTGTTATGGTCTGTGGAATTTTTCATAGTCCGGATGTGTTTTTCCTTTGATCTTGCGCAAAGGGACGGCCGGAACATCGTGCTATTTTTTAAGTTCTTGATCTGACGCCTTATTACTCCATCACGAGGCCTACTTTGCAGGATCATGACCGCCTCATTGCGGCGATTGAAGCCATTTACGCCGCTGCGGCCGAACCCTCACGCTGGCCGTCCACTCTCGAAATCATCACGAAGTGCTTCGACGATGTCGGATCGATTCTGATTTATGGCCGGGATGACGGCAGTTTCGGCGTTATCGAATCACCATCGCTGAAGGACATAAGCGCGGAATATGCGTCGCACTGGAGCGACCGCGATATCCGGGCGATCCGTGCGCGCGAACGCGGCTATTTTTTCAAGCGCGACGTCATTACCGACCGCGATCTTCTCTCGGCCGATGAAATGGAGGCCGATCCGTTCTACAACGATCTGCTGCGGCGTTATGGCCTGCGATACTTTGCGGCGGCCACGGTTTCTCCCGACCCGCATATCGAGGTGGCCTTGAGCGTGCAGCGTGCGCTCGGCCGTCCCGAATATTCGGAGGCCGAACTGAAGATGCTGGAGCAGCTTGCTCCGCATGTTGAATCGTCGCTTCGTCTCAGCATCCATCTCATGGACGCGCAGTCCGTGAATATCGGGATGGGCACCGCGATGGCCCGGATCGGAATCGGCGTCTTCGCGCTGGATTCGATGGGCCGGATTGTATCGTCGAACGCGGCGTCGCAGGCCCTGCTCGGGGATGGGTTGAACGTCGTCAACGATCGCCTTGTGCTGACAAATCCCTTGGCGAGCGAGGAGGCGGTGGCCGCGATCCGTAATGCGCTGGATGGTGATCGCATCATTCTGTCGCAGGAAACCAGGCCGATCCTCGTTCATCGGCAGTCTGCCAGCCGGCCTCTGGCGTTGTACGTGTTGCCGATCCCGGCCCAGCATTCCGGAAACGGATTTCTCACGCGCGCGCGCGCGATCGTTCTTCTGATGAATCCGACGGCAGACGGGGTTCCAGATCCGGCGCTGATCCGCGATGTTCTGGGCATCACGCTGGGCGAGGCGCGCATTGCGGCGCTGGTCGGTTCCGGCCTGTCGCCAAAGGATGCTGCGGAGCGGCTCGGCATCGCCGAGGAAACCGCGCGGTCGGTTCTGAAACGTGTGTTCTCGAAAGTTGGCGTGTCGCGCCAGAGCGAACTGGCGGCGATGATGGCAAGGCTTGTCATCAAGTAGTGCGCTAATAAAGCCACGCTCGCAGGCAATCGCGCCCTTCATGTGCGCCCCGAAAGGCTTTCACCCATTTGGGGGATGTATCGAACTGCCGGGTTTCTAGTCTGTGGCTATTCTGTGACCAACCAAGAAGTCGATACGATTTGGGGCAGGGCATACCAACGAGACGATAGTTTTCAGCCATAGGACATGATCGCCTCGCGGTGATTATTTTGGTGTCCGTGGCTCCGAATAATCAGGACCATCCTTATGGGTCGGCTTTGCCGGCCCATTTCTTTTTGCATCCAGTTTCGCGGAGCGAAATTAGCGGGCGTGCCGGACAAGGCGGCGTTCGCTCTGATGCCTTCCCGGGCCAGCCTAAATATGCGGCAAATAGCAGCTTCTTTCAGCCCTTCCGGTCTTTTTCGCCTCGGGTCGCGGTTTGTTCATCTTCCCTTCAGATGAAAAACGCATTTGTTTAGGGAGAGTTAGACTGGCGGTATTCGCAAAGAACGCCGGCGAGGGGCGAAGGATAACATGCTCGATCTGGCGATAGTCGGCGGCGGCCCAGGCGGGCTTATGAGTGCGTGGTACCTCAAGAAGAAGCTTGGGGCGCTCTGCCGCATCACGATCTATGAAGCGTCCGATCGCCTCGGCGGCAAGATCCTGACCAAGACCTTCGATACCGCGCCCGCCATGTACGAGGCGGGCGTTGCCGAGATCTACGATTACTCCATGACCGGCCCGGACCCGCTGCGGGAACTGATCCAGCATTTCGGCTTGCAGACGATTCCGATGGATGCCGAGCAGGTGCAACTCGACGGCGAGCTGCTGGACGACGTGCCGGGTATGCGCCGCAAATACGGCGCACCGACTGCAAAGGCCATCGAGGACTTCCGCAAGCTCTGCTCCAAGATGGTGTCTCCGACCGAATATTATGAAGGCGTCGGAGCGCACGACAACGAACATCCCTGGGCTTACATCAGCGCCGAGGAACTGCTGGATCGCGAAGTCGCGGACCCGGTGGCCAAGCGCTTCCTGAAAGTCATGGCGCGCTCCGACATCGCGACCGAGCCGCACAACACCAACGGCCTCAATGCGCTGAAGAACTTCGTGATGGATGTGGAGGGCTATATCGGCCTTTACTCGATCCAGAACGGCAACGAGCAACTGATCCACAGCCTCAAGAGCGAGATCGACGCCGACATCCAGCTGAACCACCGCGTGCTGAAAGTCGGCAAGGCAGATTCCGGGCGCTACGCCATCAACATGATGAACGGCAAGGGACCGATCACCAAGGAGCACGATCTCGTGGTGATGTGTCTGCCGCATTCGTGGCTGACCACCATGAACTGGGAAGGCGAGTTGCTGCGCCATTCCATGATCAAGCACATCGCTTACTTTGATCGTCCCGCGCATTACCTGCGCGTCTCGATCCTGTTCGACGAGCCGTTCTGGGGCGACAAGGTTCCGGGCGCGTGGTGGATGTCCGAAGCGTTCGGCGGCTGCTGCGTCTATGTCGAAGGTGCGCGGCACGACGTCGGCCGTCATGGCGTGCTGAACTGGCTAATCCCCGGTTCCGATGCGTTGGCCTTTGCCAATCTCAGCGACAAGGAGCTGATCGACGCGGCGATCAAGTCGCTGCCGAAGTCGTTCGGCGATGCGCGCGCGCATTTCGTTGAGGGCAAGACCCATCGCTGGCTGTCGTCGGTCAACTGCATTCCGGGCGGCTTGCCCGCGCGTGACGTGATGACCAATCATCATCCGGAACCGACCGACCATCCGGGCTTCGTCGTGGTCGGCGACTATCTGTTCGACTCGACACTGAACGGCCTGCTGGACTCGTCGGACGCGGCCACCGACATCATTCTCACGCAGATGATCAAGCTGCGCTATGAGCGCGGCGAGGGCGGCAGCGTGCCGTCCGACAAGATCGACCGGGCCTATTTCGACAACTATCGCAATCAGGGGCCTTACGGCGAGGTCTGGAACCAGTTCACCGATCCGGACTATCTGATGAATCTCATCAAGATCGTCTGGAACAGGGCCAAGGGCTACAAGCTGCTGGTCGCGGGTTCGGCGAGCGGCGAACTGGTCGGCGCGCTGCGCGAGCGCGGCATCGATGCCTGGGGTATCGAGAACAACCGCTATATTCACGGCAAGACGCCGAAGGCGCTGCGCAAGTACAACAAGCTCGGATCGCTCACCAAGCTGCCGTTCAAGGCCGAGGAGTTCGACTTCGTGTTCGAAACCAGCCTTTGCCATGTGCAGGAAAAGCAGGTGAAGCGCGCCGTCCGCGAACTCAATCGCGTGGTGAAAACCGGTTTCGTGTTCGGATCGATCACCAGCGACATGGCACCGGCGCTGATCGACCGTTACGACCTGCTGCGCGGTGTCAAAAAATTGGGCACCTGGTGGGAGTGGTCGGAGCTGTTCTTCGGCAACGGTTTCGACCTGTCCATGCACCGCCGCGACACCACCGACGCGGTATGGGATGCGACGCTCAAGGCCAACAAGGGGCCGGGCGACTGGTATGCCGACGCGGACAGCCTGCGCTATTCGTTCTTTGACAAGATTGCCGACGACGACTAATCGCTTAAGAGGCATCGGCCATCCGGCCGCTGCGGCGAGTGATTACGGCAATTTGGCCGTGCAGCGACGGTTTTAAATGGCGACCAAGCCGCCCACCCCGGATAGCGATGAATCTGCGTCGGGCAAGCCGCTCGACGACGAGGCTGCGCGCCTTGCCGCCGCAGCGCAGAGCGATGTGCCCCTGCCGCCCGAGCCTGGCGACATCGACGATGATGACGACGACGATGATGAAGATCTCGTCGCCTATACCGCGAGCGAGGCTGCGGGCGCCTTCGCGACGCTTTGGCGGTTCACCTGGCCGCAACTGCGCAACTACAAGACGTGGTTGAGCTTCGTCGCCATCGGCCTTTTCATCGAGACGTTATTTAACGTCATCATGCCGCTCAGCCTGAAGTTCCTGATCGACGACGCGCTCGGGGAAGAGGACTTTCAGGCGCTTTACACCATTCTGACCGTGCTCGCGGTCGCCGGCATCATCACGTCCATTGTCGCGGTCTGGTACGAGCGCTGGGATGCGCGGCTTGCGGCGGCGGTGATTTCCGATGTCCGTGGACGGTTGTTCGCGCACGTCCAGAACCTGCCGGCAGCCTTCTTCGGACGCACCAAGCGCGGCGAAATCCTGTCGCGGTTTTCCGTCGACATGGCGGGCTATGAATCCTCGGTCAAGCACTTCGCCAACAGCGCGATGTTGCCGTTCCTCGAACTGATCGCCGGCATCGGCCTGATGATCTGGCTGAACTGGCAGCTGGCTGCGGTGGCGCTGCTGATCTTCCCGATCACGCTGATCGGGCCGCGCATCCTCACTCCGAAAGCGGTGCAGGCGAACTACGAGCAGAAGGTCAATGAATCCGCGATCCTTGGCGTGGTGCAGGAAAACGTTGCCGCGCAAATGGTGGTGAAGGCGTTCGGCCTGCAGCGCAAGGCGTTCGGCTGGTTCACCTTCCGCAACAATGCGGCGCGCCATTCGATGGCGGATGCGACATTCCTGTCCACCATGGTGGAGCGCACGGTCACCGTGTCGGTGTTGCTGCTGCATCTGATCGTGCTGGCGATCGGCGCGTATCTCGCCACCATCGGCAAGATTTCCATCGGCACGTTCGTGACGTTCGAAAGCGCGTTCTGGGAGATTTCCTACAATATCGCCCATCTGATGCATTTCATTCCGGTGGCGATCCAGGCTGCCGCCGCCGTGCGCCACATGGAGGAATTGCTGGACGAGCCGACGCGCGGGGCGGACCGGCCCGGTGCACCGGATCTGCCGCGCATCACCGATAACATCGCGTTCGATCGCGTGGTCTTTAAATACGAAGGCAGCGAGACCCCCGTGCTTGACGGCCTCTCGCTTAAGATCGGTGCGGGCAAGAACATCGCGATTGTCGGGCCGAGTGGCTCTGGCAAGAGCACGCTGCTCAATCTGATCCTGCGGCTTTACGAGCCGAACGAGGGCAGGGTGGCGAAAGATGGAGTGGATGTCCGCAAGGTGACGCGCGACTCCCTGCGCGCGAGCATGGCGGTGGTGTTCCAGGAGAACATGCTGTTCAACATGTCGATCCGCGAAAATATCCGGCTCGGCAAGGATGGCGCCACCGACGCAGAGGTGCAGGAGGCGGCGAAGAAGGCCGAGATCCATCGCTACATCATGACGCTGCCGCAGAAGTACGACACGGTGGTTGGCGAGCGCGGCGACACTCTCTCAGGCGGCCAACGCCAGCGTATCGCGATTGCGCGCGCCATTGTCCGAAATCCGTCGGTGCTGCTGCTGGATGAAGCGACCTCGGCGCTCGATCAGACGACGGAAGCCGCGATCAACCGCACGCTGCTCAAGGTCGCCAAGGGCCGGACCATGATCTTCTCGACCCACCGCCTGACGTCGGTGGTCGACATGGACGAAATCATCGTCATCAGCAACGGCAAGGCCGTCGAGCGCGGCCCGCATGCGGAGTTGCTCAAGGCCAACGGCATGTACCGGAAGCTGTGGGACGATCAGCTTCATCAGTCGCATCATCCGGCAGAAGATGATGACGACGACGATGATGACGAGGATTGATTTTTACGGCTGCGCCGTCCGCCGGACGGACAGCGTCTCGCGCGCATGACGCAATGCGCCGACCCCTGCGCGATGCAGGAAGCGAATCCAGCGCCGGATATGCCACGGCAATCCGGTGTTGATGGAAATCGCACGCAGATCGTAAGCCTGCCGCAGCGCCGAGGCGTCGTTAGCGCACTTCTCGGGATCGTCGTAGAACTGCGAAATCTTTTCAGCGCCCATTCCCTCGCTGCCGAGCCATGCCGGGATGTAGGCATTGCAGAGCCGCTGCACGTCCATGAACACCTTGCCGGTGCCTGTGCCGGCGGCAGGGCATGAGGTGCAGAACGCGTCGCCGACAAGAACGATGCCGGCCTGCCGGTGTCCCTTGGTGACGTAGAGGTCTGCCGGACGAATCTTCACCACACCATCGACTTTGAACTCGCCGGAGAGGGCGCGAAGGTTCGGCATTAATTCATGGATCGCCTGCTCGGGCGTCTGGCGCATCCGGCGCAGCCACGGATCGTCCATGCCACGATAGACCATCAGGTTGGCGCGCATGGCGGAGCCGATCGGGAACAGTGTCAGATAGGACATCTGCGCCGCGGAATTTTCGGTGAAGTACGTCAGCGCCGGAAACTCGAACGCGTCGCGGTCCACCGGCACGACATTGAAGCCGATGGTGATCGAATGGCACGGGCTGATAACTTCGCGTTCGATTCCGAGTGTGTGACGCAGGCCGATGTTCAACCCGTTCGCCAGCACGATCAGCCGCGCGGAAATTTCTTCGCCATTCGACAATGTCAGCGTCTGGCGATCAGCGCTTGTCGCGATCGCCGTCACCTTGTCTTCGATGAATTCGACGCCGTCCGGAATTTGATGGCGCACGGTATTGACGAGATCGTCATAGATGATGCCGTGCTGGTCGCTCGGTTTCTTGTCGAGCAGGCGGCCGAGCCGCGCCGTCCATGCGTTGCCGTCGAGCGTGGTGGCTGCAAGGACGTTGTCTGCGATGCCGGTTTTGCGGAGCAGGTCGAGCTGATAGCCGCCCAGTTTTTCGCAGCGGAAGTCCGGCGGATAAATCTTGTGAGGGTCAATCAGGATCGTGGAAGTGCCGGCGCGGCCGAGCATCGCAGCCGCCGTCGATCCCGCAAGTCCGCCGCCGATGATGGCAATGTCCGTGTGCCGCATGTTGCGCCTCTTTTCAGCTACTTAGCATTAGGGCGCTAAACTCGACTAAAGCTTGAAACAAACGTGGTGAACGGTTGCTTAGGTTAATGCAGCGAAAACGCTGGTATTAACGATTTAAATGGTTGCGACTTGCCTGCGGCGGGCCGCCGCATCATTAATGGAACCGGGGGTGGCAGTTCTGGTTTTTGGATCGCAGTCATGCACCCGCAATTTGGCTCCGCGAGAATGCGGCTTCGATGCGCTTCGACGCAGGTTTGGCCTCTATGATTTCAGTCACCGTCGCATCGCCTGGCCAGGACCTCACCGCGCAGTGGAATGATCTCATTCGCCGCGCGCCGGGCAACGCCTTCATGAATCCGACGGCGCTCAAGGCGGCGTTCGATACCATGTTCGCGGTCGTCACTGTGCTGCTGGCCTGGGAAGAGGGCGTCGAGTCCGCGCGGCTGGTCGGGCTGTGGGCCTTGCAGCATCGTAATGTGATGACGTTCTGGCCGCCGATGCTCGAAGCGCGGCCTTACAATTACGCTTTCCTTTCTACTCCGGTGGTCGATCCGGCTTTTGTCGCAGAGGTCATGCCGGCATTCTTTGCCGCCATCCGCAAAAACCCCGCGCT
>CAZQMD010000196.1:0-2375 GCA_964594185.1 uncultured Afipia sp.
CCGAAATCCATCGAGCGGCGGATGGTCGCGGCATCGTCGCTGGCCGACACGATCACCACGGGAATGGCCGGAAACTGCGCGCGCAGATAGATCAGGCCGGAAAAGCCGCTGATTCCGGGCATCGACAGGTCGAGCAGGATCAGGTCGACATCGGATTCCCGATCGAGCAGGGCGGTGAGTTCCTCGAACGATCCCGCCTCGTCGACCTGAGCGGTTGCGACGACAGTCGCGACCGCTTGTCGCAGAGCATCGCGAAAGAGAGGATGGTCGTCGGCGACGACAAGATGCGTGCTGGCAGCGCTGGTCATTGATCCCGTTTGCGGAAGCTGAGAGAGCCCAACGGCTCATTGAATTCCAGTGTTTACCGTCATGTTTAGTCTTGCAAGCCGTGGTCCGAAACGAAAAGCAGTTTGCGTGCTTAACGCGACAATTGTGCACTGCGAAGTGCCCCGCGCTTCGCTGTTTGTTCGGCCAAAAGTCTTATAGGGCGAAGTTTCACGCCGATGTTACCTTGTTTGCGAACTTCTCGCGCGTTTGAGCCGGCCAAAGATCGGCGCGCAGGAGCGATTTTTATCAGCAACGTTTTGGGGAGCATCGACAATGGCCACCGTGACTACAACCTCGCCACGCGCTGGCGGCATGACGAAGGACGAACGTTTCGTCATCTTCGCATCGTCGCTCGGCACCGTTTTTGAATGGTACGATTTCTATCTTTACGGATCGCTGGCCGCGATCATCGGCGCGCAATTCTTCAGCGCCTATCCGCCGGCCACCCGTGACATCTTCGCGCTGCTCGCGTTCGCCGCAGGCTTCCTGGTTCGTCCGTTCGGCGCCATCGTGTTCGGCCGCATCGGCGACATCGTCGGCCGTAAGTACACCTTCCTCGTCACCATCCTCATCATGGGCCTGTCGACCTTCATCGTCGGCCTGCTCCCGAACGCAGCCACTATCGGCATCGCAGCACCGATCATCCTGATCATCCTGCGCCTTGCTCAGGGTCTTGCACTCGGCGGCGAATACGGCGGTGCCGCCACCTACGTGGCCGAACATGCGCCTCCCGGCAAACGCGGTTACTACACCTCGTTCATTCAGACCACCGCAACGCTGGGCCTGTTCCTCTCGTTGCTGGTCATTCTCTTTACCCGCACAATCCTCGGTGAAGCAGAATTCGCGGCCTGGGGCTGGCGCATTCCGTTCCTGCTCTCGGTCGTCCTGCTCGGCGTGTCCGTGATCATCCGGCTCAAGCTGAACGAATCGCCGGTTTTCCAGAAAATGAAGGACGAGGGCAAGGGCTCGAAAGCGCCGCTGACCGAAGCCTTCGGCAACTGGAGCAATGCCAAGATCGTGCTGATCGCACTGCTCGGCGGCGTGATGGGTCAGGGCGTGGTCTGGTACACTGGCCAGTTCTACGCGCTGTTCTTCCTGCAATCGATTTTGAAGGTTGACGGTTATACCGCGAACCTCCTGATCGCATGGTCGCTGCTGCTGGGTACCGGCTTCTTCATCGTGTTCGGTGCACTGTCGGACAAGATCGGCCGTAAGCCGATCATCCTCGCAGGCTGCCTGATCGCGGCACTGACCTTCTTCCCGATCTTCCGCATGATCTCCACCAACGCCAATCCTCAGCTGGAGAAGGCGCTGGAGACGGTGAAGGTCTCGGTCGTTGCCGATCAACGGACCTGTGGCGACCTGTTCAACCCGGTCGGCACCCGCGTGTTCAGCGCACCTTGCGACACGATCCGTGCATTCCTGTCGCAGTCTTCGGTCAAATACGACACCGTTGCGGCTCCGGCAGGTTCGCCTGTGAAGGTCACGATCAACGGCACCGATGTTCCCTACGTGAACGCGGCAACGTCGAATGCGGGAGTTACGGCCGCGCTGCAAGCGGCAGGCTATCCGAAGCCCGGCGCCAACACGTCGATCGTGAAGATGTCGAATCCATTCGATATCTTCCGGCCTCAGGTAGCGGCGATCATCGGACTGCTGTTCATCCTCGTGATCTTCGTCACCATGGTGTACGGCCCGATCGCGGCGATGCTGGTTGAATTGTTCCCGACCAGAATCCGCTACACCTCGATGTCGCTGCCCTACCATATCGGCAACGGCTGGTTCGGCGGTCTCTTGCCCGCGACGTCATTCGCGATCGTGGCATCGACCGGCGATATCTACGCAGGCCTCTGGTATCCGGTGATCTTCGCCTTGATTACGGTGGTGATCGGCTTCTTCTTCCTGCCGGAAACCAAGGACGTCGATATCACCAAGTAACAATGAGCGTCAGGCGGCCTCGCCCCCCTCACCTTCATCTCCAAACCGGCCCCGGGTCCTCCCCCCCCGGGTGGGGAAAAGCCGGCGCGGACACGTGCTCGCCCTACTCC
>CAZQMD010000196.1:2385-9580 GCA_964594185.1 uncultured Afipia sp.
AACCAAGCACGTCGATATCACAACGTAACAATGGGCGCCAGGCGGCCCCGCCCGCCCACCCTCCACCTGGATACGGCCGCGGATCGCGCCGCGCCCGTTTTTTCTATTTCGGCAACTTTCAGATTTTCTCGGACAGCTTCTTCTGCATCCGGTTCGCCATATCGATCAGCCTTTCCCAGACACGCTCGATCAGCGCCAGCAACTTTTCGTGTTCGGGCGGCAGCTGAAGCTCCAGCTTCCTGTCCGGTGACAACTTGCTGTCGGGCGATGCCTTACCGTCCGGCGACGCTTGGGCGCTTTTTCTGGAATCTTCTTTACCCAACGGTGCGTCGGTCTTGCCGGTGACGGTGTCACGTTGCGCGAGCTGATCGCGCAGTTGCTTATTGTCACCCTGCAGACGGCCGATTTCGGTATCGAGCGCTGTGCGCTCGTCCGGCACCAGGCGGCAGGTCCAGCCGTTCTTGTTGGTACAGATCGACACTTCGCCATTGCGGGTATCGAGCCGCAGAAATCCGTCGGTCACCGGCGACAGCGTGTAACGGCCATTCTCTGTATCCGGCACGGACTGCGCAAAGGCACCGTGACTGTGAAACACAGCCAACGCCAATCCGAAAACAGCGGCTGCAAACCCCTCTGACCGCGTGCCGTGGAAACACATGGATCCGGTCCTCCCCTGCAATTGCCGCGCTGTCGGCTTACACCTCGGATGTGTAGGCCTTGCGGCCCGATTTCAACGCATCGGCCAGCAATTCGATCCGGTCCTGGCCCCAGAAAACCTCGCCATCGAGCACCCAGCAGGGCGAACCGAAGACGCCCGCGGCAATCGCGTCCTGCCGGTTCTGCTCATAAGCCGCAGCGATTTCGTTCGAGGTAGCCTGCGCGGCAAGTTTCTCCCCCGGCAGCCCCGCTTCATTGGCGAGCCTCGTCACAGTCGCAGTGTCCGCGAGATCAAGCTCTTGCTCCCAAAGCCCCGAGAAAGCGCGGCGCATGAACGGTTCAGGATTAAGTCCTGCAACCACGGCGGCCACAGCGACACCGTCGGCGAGCCGGGGATCGCCCGGAAAGAACTTCGGCTTGTAATTGAACGTTAGACCGCGCTTTTCCCGCCAGCGCTGCAACTCCATCATCCGATAGCGCTGCCGCGCCGGGTGACGCTTCACCAGCGGCAACCCACCGGTCTCGGAAAACACCTCGATCAGGAAGACCGGCTTGTAATGGACCTTCAACCGATGGGCGGCCGCAAGATCCTCAAACAGTGCATGTCCGATGTAAGCCCATGGCGACTGAAGCGAAAAATAGTAGTCAATCTGGCGCGCCATCGATCCTCCGGGCTGCACAATTCACGAGACTTCGGTCTTATCACAACACCGCCTGACGGCACCCGGAGACGCGACATTGTGTGTCGCGTTTATCGCAGTGCGGCGAGTGCGCGCAGCGGCTGGATTTTTTCTCCGATTTCGCAAGCCATTTCAATGTGATACTTGTCAACTGGGTAATCTTGACTTGACCGTAGGCCGTCAGTATGGTCCGCGCGGTTTTTGTGGGTGGCGGGGCGTTTTTCTCTGAAATCGCGCGGCGGGGCGTGGGTGTCGACATCATGGTGGGCGCACACAACAAGGGTCGCGGCGACAATGGACGAGACAAACCGTCGGCCGACGAAACTGCGCTCTCCGCAAGGCTCGCACGTCTGAATCATCGGCTTTCCGAAGTCCGGAATGGCCGCAAGAACCAGACAGATCAGTCAGGAAGCGGGGCAGCCTCCGCCAACGCATCAGCGATGGCGCGCGGGTTTCGCCTCTCCTCCGAGTTGATTGCAGGTGTCATTGTCGGAGCGGTCATCGGCTGGGGCATCGATCGTCTGTTTTCGACGTCCCCTTGGGGTCTGATCGTGTTTTTTCTGCTCGGCTTCACCGCCGGCGTGATCAACGTGATGCGGGCAGCCGGCGTCGCAAACCGCGATGCGTCCGACCGCTCCTGACAGGTCCCGCGACCGGTCCTTGGGAATCGCCTGGAATTTCAAGCCAGCTTTCTGGCGATTGTTACTGTCCGGCTTGCCGGCAAAGATGAAAGACGAACGTGGATGGCCGATCCGATCCATCAATTTGAGATCCACAAGATCTTCACCCTGGGCCACATCGGTGGTCAGGAGATCGCTTTCACCAATTCGTCCGCCTACATGTTCGGCGCGGTCGCAGTCGTTTCGCTGCTGATGATCGGCGGCAGCGCAGCGCGCGCCCTCGTTCCGGGCCGTTTCCAGTCCCTCGCTGAACTGTCATATGAATTCGTCGGGAATACGCTGAGGGAAAGCGTCGGCGACGAAGGCATGAAGTTCTTCCCGTTCGTATTCTCGCTGTTCATGTTCATTCTGACCGCGAACATGATCGGCATCATTCCCTACACCTTCACCGTCACCAGCCATCTGATCGTCACGCTGGCGCTCGCGCTGATGGTGTTCCTGACCGTTCTGCTCTACGGCCTCTACAAGAACGGCTTCAAATTCTTCAAGCTGTTCGTGCCCTCAGGCATTCCGCTCTACATCCTGCCGCTGATCATGGTGATCGAGGTGATCTCGTTCCTGTCGCGACCGGTGTCCCACTCGGTGCGTCTGTTCGCGAACATGCTGGCCGGTCACATTACCCTCAAGGTGTTCGCCGGCTTCGTGACCTCGCTGAGCGCGCTCGGCGCCGTGGGTATTCTCGGTTCGATATTGCCGCTGGTGATGACGACCGCGCTCACCGGCCTCGAAATTCTCGTGGCTTTCCTGCAGGCCTACGTCTTCACCATCCTGACCTGCATCTACCTCAACGACGCACTTCATCCCGGACACTGACCTCGGACACTGGCCGGATTTCACTTATCCACCAACACCAACATCCCTAGAAGGAGTTTCACCATGGATCCAGTTGCAGCAAAGTACATCGGCGCCGGCATCGCTTGTCTCGGCATGGGCGGCGCAGGTATCGGCGTCGGCATGATCTTCAGCCAGTTCCTCAACGGCGCGCTGCGCAATCCGTCGGCCTCGCAGGGCCAGTTCGCGAACCTGATTTTCGGCTTCGCCGTGACCGAAGCGCTCGGCATCTTCTCGCTGCTGATCGCGCTGCTGCTGCTGTTCGCCGTCTGATTTCAGATGATGCGTTCGCCGCGGGGCCGCTAGCGCACCGCGGCTGACGCCTACAGGAGACGCTCATGGCGACGCCTCAGGGCACTGCAAAGGGCACGACCGCCCACACCGAAGCAGACGGCCACGGCAAGGCGGGGTTCCCGCCTTTCCAGAAGGAGACGTTTGCCTCGCAGCTGGTGTCGTTCGCGATCGCCTTTGCGTTGCTTTACTTCATTGTGTCGAAGTTCGCGCTTCCGCGCGTCGGCGGCATCATCTCGAACCGCGAAGGCGTGATCGAAAACGATCTCGCCGAAGCGCAGAAGCTGAAGGACGAGTCCGATCAGGCTCTGAAGGCTTATGAAACCGAACTCGCCGATGCGCGGGCGCGGGCTCAGGCCATCGGTTCCGAAACTCGTGACAAGCTGAACGCGCAGGCCGAAAGCGACCGCAAGGCTCTGGAAGCCAGCCTCGCGGCCAAGCTAGCCGATGCCGAAAAGACCATTGCCTCAACGCGCACCACCGCGATGGGCAATGTCCGCTCGATCGCATCGGATGCGGCAACGGCGATCGTTCAGCGCCTCACCGGCGTCGCGCCCGACAGCAAGGCTGTCGATAGCGCCGTCGATGCGTCCTTGAAGGGATAACGACGATGTTCCAAGCAGAATTCTGGGTCGCCGTCGCATTCGTCATCCTGATGGGTGTGTTCGGCTATTTCGGCGTTCACCGCACAATCCTGCGGGCGCTCGATCATCGCCGCGACCGCATCCAGAAGGAACTTGAGGACGCCCGCCGCCTCAAGGAGGAAGCCTCGAAGCTGGTTGCCGAATATCGCACCCGTCGCGCCAGCGCCGAGCGTGAGGCACAGGACATCGTCGCCAACGCCAAGGCCGATGCCGAGCGCATCGCAGCCGAAGCCAAGGCAAAGATGGAAGACTTCGTCGCCCGCCGCACCAAGACCGCCGAGAGCAAGATCGCCCAGGCCGAGAGCCAGGCGATTGCCGACGTCCGTGCGGCCGCTGCCGAAGCCGCCGTGACCGCCGCGTCGTCGATCATGACGCAGTCGGTCAAGGGCTCGGTTGCCGACGGCCTGATCGCCAAGGGCATCCAGGACGTTCGCAGCAAGCTGAACTGACACCATACGATCTTAAAAAGCCGGCCCCGCTCACGCGAGGCCGGCTTTTTTTTATTTTGAAGGCCGTATTGCGCGTTACTTCTTTTTCTTGCCGCGGGCCGCAGGCTCCGGCTTCAGCGCCGCCGGATCGAAACCGATATAGAAGATGTACTTGTCGTTCGCAGCTTCCGTCGGCGCCGGATAGGTAAGATCCTCGGCGACGAGGCTGAACTCGGTGTTCTCGCCTTCCATGGTCACGGTCGTCCGGACCGCCTTGGTCACGATGACCTTCTCCGGCGCACCGTCCTGAACCACGGCGACGCGCAGCGGCACATCGACCGTCGGCGGTGCACCCGCAGGCCCGGAAATCACCCGGCCCATGATGCCGATCCGTGCCGTGACCTGGCCGCCCTGCAGATTACAGTCGCGCGCCGTGCGGGTGATTGTCCCCTGATAACGCAAATCGCTTCCCGAGGCAGGCTTGCCCGGCAGTCCGACGGACAGCGTTGAGGCCCCGTAGCGGATCGCAACGCTCGGGCATGTCAGTTCACTGTTCTGCGTCGTCTGCGTTGAAGGGCTCGACGCGGTGCTGGCTTCCTGCGAGTTGGAGCCGAACAACTGGCTGAACCGGCTGCCGATCGACGAGCCTGTCGACGAACTGCCGGACGAACCTCCGAACATGCTACCGCCGCCACAGCCCGACAGGGCTGCACCCGTTGCCACCACCAGCGCAGCAACCGCTACGCGCTTCAAACGCCTGCCACCCGCCATCATTGCTTCCAGTTGGATCGGAAAGGAACCGCCTTATAGCAGGGCAAACACGGCGAACCAAAGGCGCAACAGCGTCAGCAAGGGCGCCCTTAACCGCGGAAATCCTCATCCAGCAGGCCATACAGGCAATGGTCCTGCCAGACGCCATTGATGCAGAGATAACGCCGCGCCAGGCCTTCGCGCGCGAAGCCGCATTTCTCCAGAACACGAATCGAGGATTGATTGGTCGGGATACAGGCAGCCTCGATGCGGTGGAGATTGAGTTCGCCGAACAGGGTCGGCAGCAGCACCCGCAATGCCGCGGTCATGTAGCCCTTGCCGGCATGAGGCTGCCCGACCCAGTAGCCCAGCGTGCCCGCCTGCACGATCCCGCGCCGGACATTGGCCAGTGTGACCCCGCCGACCAGTGTGCCGTCGTCCTCGCGAAACACCAGGAACGGATACGCCCGGTCCTCGGCGATGTCCTCCGCATAGCGCCGCAGGCGGCGGCGGAAACCCGAGCGGATCAGGTCATCGGACGGCCAGATCGGCTCCCATGGCGTCAGGAAAGACCGGCTGAGTCCGCGCAGTTCGCTCCACTGCGGGTAATCGGTCATTTGCGGTGCGCGCAGCAGAAGCCCGCGTCCGCGCGGGGCAAGCGCAGGAGCCGTTGTCGAAGGCAATCGAAACAGGGCCATGCCGGACCTCTTTCCGTAGACGGGCACCGATCATGCGCCCGCTCCCTCGTCAGCGCAACCGGTCGCCTGTTACCTAAGACGGTCTGGATAACACATAGGCCAGCCCCGCCAGCATCAGCCCCGCAACAGCCAGCGTCACCGGAAGACCGGGGTCGCCGACAAGCCGGAACACAGTGAACCCGACGATCATCCCGGCCAATGCCGCGAATTTCGCCTTGCGCGGAATCGCGCCGCGCGAGCGCCAATCCCGCAGCAACGGCCCGAAACGGGGATGTGCCAGCAGCCAGTTTTCAAAACGCGGGGATGAGCGCGCGAAACACGCCGCTGCCAGGATCAGGAACGGCGTTGTCGGCAGCACCGGCAGAAACGCACCGATAAAGCCGAGTCCCACGAAGAAAAATCCCAAGCCAAGAAAGACAGCTCGCACCAACCGCGAGGATTGAGGAGCTTCTGCGGGATCGCTGTTCACGCGGCGACGATGTGCGGAATCAGTGCAGCAGCGTGCGTGCTCTGGGGCGTGCCAGGCCTTCGGCATGGCTGACCGCCGTGTCGAGGCCGCGTCCATCGCCCAATGCCACAACGGCAGGGCGGCTGCGGGTAAGCAGACCGCGCGCGGCATTGCGGGTGGATTCGACGCTGACCGCATCGATCCGCTTCACCAACTCATCGACCGTAAGCGGGCGTCCATAGGCGAGAATGTGCCGCGCCATCTGCTCGGCGCGGGTGCTGCAGCTTTCCAGCCCCATCAGGAGGCCGGCCTTCATCTGCGCCTTCGAGCGCGCGATTTCCTGCTCGGTCAGTGTCTCGACGGCATTGTTCATCTCGTCAACGATCACTTCCATCATCTCGGGTGCATCGGCGGGGTCCGTGCCGGTGTAAAGCCCGAAGAAGCCGGTGTCGGAAAACGCGGCATGGAAGGTGTAAATCGAATAGCAAAGCCCGCGCTTCTCGCGCACTTCCTGAAATAACCGCGATGACATTCCGCCGCCGAGGATGTTGGAGAATACCTGCAGGCTGAACAGCGACAGGTCCGACTGCGGCAGGCCTTCCAGCGCCAGCGTCAGATGCGCCTGTTCGAGGTCGCGGTGAATGACGCGCGAGCCGCCCTTGCCGAACATGGCCGGCACCGGCTTTGGCGCCGGTGTATCGACGAAACTTCCGAAACGCTTCTCGACTTCGGCAACAACGTGCTTGTGATCGACGGCGCCGGCGGCAGCGACCACCATGTCCGGGCCGTGATAATGTGTCGACAGATAGTTGTGCAGATTGTCGCGGCTGAAACTCGCAAGAGTCTGCGGCGTGCCGAGCAGCGAGCGGCCAAGCGGCTGGTCCGGATAACACAGTTCGCTGAGATGCTCGAAGATCACATCGTCCGGCGTGTCCTGCGCGGCGCCGATCTCCTGCTCGATCACGCTTTTCTCGCGCTCCAGCTCTTCGGCATCGAAGGATGGATTAGCGAGAATGTCGGACAGCACATCCAGTCCCAGCGGCACGTCGGCCTTGAGCACACGCACATAGTAAGCGGTTGACTCATTG
>CAZQMD010000197.1:0-9545 GCA_964594185.1 uncultured Afipia sp.
CAGCGCAGCCTTCACCAAACCGCTGGCCTTGCCGAAATCCATCTGGCCGGCGTACTTCGCTTTCAGCGCGGCGATCACCTTGCCCATGTCCTTCATGCCGGCGGCGCCGGTCTCCGTAACGATCGCGGCAATCGCGGCGTTCACTTCCTCGTCCGACATCTGCTTGGGCAGATAGGCCGAGATCACGGCAATTTCTTCGCGCTCTGCTGCGGCGAGTTCGGGACGGCCGCCCTTGTCGTAGAGCGCGACCGATTCCTGACGCTGCTTGATCATCTTCTGCAACAGGCCGAGGAGATCCTCGTCGCTGAGCGGCGGCTTGCCCTGCCCGCGCGCCTCGATGTCGGCATTCTTCAGCGACGAATTGACCATGCGCAGCGTCGACAGCTTGCGCTCGTCCTTCGCCTTCATAGCGTCCTTGACGGCATTGTTGATGGCATCGCGCAGCATCGGTCTCTCCTGCTTCAAATCGATTTGCCGCTGATTTAGGGCGTTTCACGCTTTCGCACAACCGACAGGCTACATCTCCAGCCAGTCGAGCAGCGCTTCGGACAGCGCTTCCGGCTTCTCGAGCTGCGGAAGGTGGCCGCAATCCGCGATCTTCACGAACTTCGCGCCCGGAATGGTATTTGCCATCTCCACGGACGCGTCCTGAGGAACCATGTTGTCGGTGTCGCATGTGAGCACCAGCGTCGGGCACTTGATGGTGGCGAGCGTCGGGCGGGAATCGATCCGGCCGCTGATCGCCTCAAGCTGCCAGACGAACGCGTCGGGGCCAACGTCGTCCGCCATGTCTATAACTATCTGCTTTAGCCGGGCATCATTGGCGCGTGAGGGATGCACGAAATTCGCGAACAGGCGATCCACCACGGCGCGATAGCCGCCCTGCTTCACCTCGGCGATCATCTCCCGCCGCTTCGCGGTGACCTCCGGCGCTTCCGGACGTGCCGATGTGTTCAGCAGCGCGAGCCGTCCGATCCGCTCCGGTGCCTGCCGGATCATATCCAATATGATGTAGCCGCCCATCGAATGACCTGCGAGCGCAAACCGTAATGGCGCTTCGGCGAGGATGCGCCGCGCGATGGTCGCCATGTCGCCGCCGCGCGCATGGTTGGCGAGAAACACCGGCCCCTGCCGCCAGAGCGCGGGAATCTGCGGATCGTAGATGCGCGGCGAACAGGCAAGACCGGGAACGAGCACAACGGGAAGCGAATGGGGCATGAGAACTCCGCTACATTTCCTGCTTTAGGCCACGCCGCGTTTGCGGCCTTCCCAATACGGCGCACGCAACGCCTTGCGGTCGATCTTGCCCAACCCCGTCACCGGGATCACCTCGACGAAATCGATGGTCTTGGGCGACCACGGCGCGCCGCGCTTGTCTTTCACATGGGCCTGCAATTCGGCGGCACCGGAATTTGCTCCGGCCTTCAGCACCACAAAGCCCTTCACCGCCTCGCCCCACTTGTCATCCGGAATGCCGATCACGGCGGCGGACGCCACGGAGGGATGCGACATCAGCGCATCCTCGACCTCGCGCGGATAGATGTTGAAGCCGCCGGAGATGATCATGTCCTTGGTACGATCGACGATATAAAAGTAGCCGTCCTCATCCTTCACCGCGACATCGCCGGTGTGCAGCCAGCCGCCGCGCAGCGTCTCGGCATTGGCATCCGGCCGCTTCCAATAGCCGTCCATCACCAACGGGCCTCGCACGCAGATTTCGCCCGGCTCGTTGATGCCGACTTCCTTCATTTCCGCGTCAAAGAGTTTCACATCGACGCCGGGACTGGCGCGGCCACAGGAGCCGAGCCGACCCGGTTTGGTCTCGTCATGATCGATCTTGCGCATCGAGGTGATGACCTGCGGCGCTTCGGTCTGTCCGTAGAGCTGCACGAACACCTTGCCGAAAATCTTCATGCCTTCCATCAGCCGGTCCGGCGACATCGGCGCGGCGCCATAGACGATCATCTGCAGCGACGACATGTCGTGACGTTTGCGCAGATCCCCATTGTCGATCAGTGCATAGATCAGCGTCGGCACCAGGAACGTCGAATTGATCTTTTCCGAAGCGACAACACCCGCATAGACCTCCGGCTCAAAACCCTGCACCAGCCGCATCAGGCCGCCGCGCATCATCACCGGAAACAGCGTGACACCGGCAGCATGGCTGATCGGGGTCGCGGCGAGGAAACGGATCTGCTCGGGCCAATCCCAGTCCGAATAAAGCAGCAGGGTCATGGTCACCAGCGCGCGGTGCGACAGCATCACGCCCTTGGAGCGGCCGGTGGTGCCGCCTGTGTAGGCAAGGAATGCGATCTCGTGCGACGAGCTTTCATCGGTCAGCGGCGCGGCCTTGACCGTGGCCAGATCAGGCATGATGTCGCGTACGCCATCCATCGGCCCGATCGAATACAGATTCTTGAGCGTCGGCACCCGGTTCTTGATCGCCATTCCGCGCGGGCCGAACTTCGCGCCCTCCACGATCAGAAGATCGATCTCGGCATCCTCGATAATAAAGGCGTGGTCGTCCTCCGCGGCCATCGGATGCAGCGGCGTGTAGCGCACGCCCATCACCAGCGCGGCGCAGATCGCGGCCCAGGACTCGGCGCGGTTGCTCGCCAGGATGGAGAGCGCGCTGCCCTTCTTCAGGCCGAGCGAGCGAAACAGGCTGATGAAGCGGCCCACCGTGTCTCCGAACTCGCGATAGCTCCACCGCACCTTGCCGTCGGCAATCGCCGGCTGGTCGCCGAAGCGGGCAATTGCATTGGCCACCAGATTGCCGATGGTTCCGCCCGAATGAAGATGTCGCAGATCCGGCGCATTCATTACGTGTCTCCTACCCTGCGGCTCATTATTTCCGACTGGCCGCGCGGGGCGCAGATTAGGCGGCGTCCGCCGGGTGTCAAATATGTGTAAATGACATGAATTTCGGGCGTTTCTGCCTTTGACGCGCCGCGGCACAAGAGTTATGTCATGCGCTTATGACGACATCAGACAATTCTTCAGCCTGGCCGGACCTCAAACCGACCGCGCTCCTCGTGCTTGCCGACGGCACCGTGCTGGAAGGCTTCGGCCTCGGCGCGGAAGGTCAGGCGGTCGGCGAAGTCTGCTTCAATACGGCGATGACCGGTTATGAGGAAATCCTCACCGATCCGTCCTATGCCGGGCAGCTCATCACCTTCACATTTCCCCATGTCGGAAATGTCGGAACCAACGACGAAGACATCGAAACGGTGAACATGGCGGCGACGCCGGGTGCGCGCGGCGTGATCCTGCGCGCTTCGATCACCGATCCATCGAACTACCGCGCCACCAAGCATCTCGATGCCTGGCTGAAGGCGCGCGGCATTATCGGCATCTCCGGCATCGACACCCGCGCACTGACCGCGCTGATCCGCACCAAGGGCATGCCGAATGCCGTGATCGCGCATGCCAGAGACGGCAAGTTCGATTTGCATGGGTTGAAGGAAGAGGCCCGCGAGTGGCCCGGTCTTGAAGGCATGGATCTCGTGCCGATGGTGACCAGCACCCAGCGCTTCAACTGGGACGAGACGCCGTGGGAATGGAACAAGGGCTTCGGCAAGCAGGACAAGCCTGAGTTCAACGTCGTCGCCATCGACTACGGCATCAAGCGCAACATCCTGCGCCTGCTCGCTGGTGAAGGCTGCAAGATCACGGTCGTGACCGCGAAGACTTCGGCTGAAGACATTCTCGCGATGAAGCCCGATGGCGTATTCCTGTCGAACGGCCCAGGCGATCCGGCGGCCACCGGCGAATACGCCGTGCCCGTCATCAAGAAGGTGATCGACTCCGGCACGCCGACCTTCGGCATTTGTCTGGGCCACCAGATGCTCGGTCTCGCACTCGGCGGCAAGACCATGAAGATGCATCAGGGTCATCATGGCGCCAATCATCCGGTGAAGGATCTCACCACCGGCAAGGTCGAGATCACCTCGATGAACCATGGCTTCGCGGTGGACAAGACCACGCTGCCGAAGAATGTCACACAGACGCACATCTCGCTGTTCGACGACTCCAACTGCGGCATCGCGCTGGAGGACAAGCCGGTGTTCTCGGTGCAGTACCATCCGGAAGCGTCACCCGGTCCCCGCGACTCGCACTATCTGTTCAAGCGGTTCGCGGATCTGATGCGCGAGAAGAAGCAGGCTTGAGCACGGATACGCCGCGGTCGACAAGCTACGGCCTCACTCCCGCTGCGGAGCTGGCCGCCATGAGCGGCATCGATTTCCTGCGCAAGATGTTCGCCGGTGAACTGCCGCATGCCACCATGATGCAGCAGGTCAATTTTACACGCGGCAGCGCAGAGCCGGGCCTTGTGGTGTTTCAGGCCATTCCCGGACCGCAGCATTACAATCCGATCGGCAGCGTCCATGGCGGGTTCACTGCCACGCTGCTCGATTCCGCGATGGGCTGCGCGGTGCAATCGATGCTGCCCGCCGGGACGATCTACACCACGCTGGAGTTCAAGATCTCGCTGGTACGAGGCATCAGCAGCGACACCGGCGAAGTCCGCGCCGAAGGCCGCGCGCTCAATGTCGGCCGCCGGGTCGGCACTGCCGAAGGCAAGCTGCTCGATTCGAAAGGCCGCCTGCTCGCCCACGGCACCACGACCTGTCTGATCATGGACGCACCGAAAGCCGGATGATGATCACGCCGCGCTGAGTTCGGCCCAGTCGAATTCCATTTCCAGCAGATGGAATGCATCGTCGCCGATCTCGCCCGAATCGCGCATCTCGAACAGCACACGGCGCGCGGCACCGATGGCCTGCCGACGCAGGGGATCGGCCGGCAATTCGCTCGAAGTGAGACCGTCGGGATTGTTTTCCGCCTTGTCGAGCAACTGACGATATTCGAGCCGCAGCAATTCGGCCTCGGGAGAGGTATTGCCATCGATGGCTTCGAGCGCAGCATGGAAGGCCGCGCGCCGTGCCCAGCCGATCTCATGGCCAAGCGGATCGCCGTCATCCAGCGCAAACCACGCAATCAGCGGCCGCAGCGTCAGCCCTTGAACGACCAGCGTGCCGAGCACGACGCCGAAGGCCGTCAGCAGGATCAATTCGCGATACGGAAAACCTTCCGGCAGCGCGAATGCGGTCGCCAGCGTGACAATGCCGCGCATGCCGCACCACGAAACCAGAATGCCGCCCTTTAAGCTCGGCGTGCCTGCCGCCGCGTGTCGCGGCGACAACCCGAACCGCTGAATGACGGCGATCAGGACGCTCGTATAGGCCGTTACCCAGACGATCCGCACCAGAACCACCGTTCCGAGCACGGCGGCAGCAACCACCACGTAATGATGCTGTACCGATGCGTCGAGATTGGCCCAGATCGGCCGCAGTTGCATTCCGATCAGGACGAACGCCATCACGTTGAGCAGGAACACAACGGTTTCCCACACGGCGAAGGACGGCACACGCAATTGCGCGGACATCTGTGCCGGCGCGCTGCGGGCGATGGTGATCGCATAGACCACGATGGTGAGAATGCCCGAAAGCTGCAGATGTTCGGCGGCGATCCAGACCAGAAAGGTGCCGGCGAACTGCATGATGATGGATGACGGCGCGTCCTTGATGCGCTCCATGAACAGCATCGACAGTTTCGCGAAGACAAATCCCGCAACCAGACTGCCGACAATCGCGTAGGCGAGAATGGGCGCGATATGGGTGACACTCAGCGATGACGCCATCGCCGCGCCCACCGCCACGCGGTAGATCAGGAGCGCGCTGGCATCGTTGAGCAGGCTCTCGCCTTCGAGAATTTTCAGGATGCGGTACGGCAGCTTGACGCTGCGCAGAATTGCGGTCGCCGCAGCGGCATCCGGCGGCGCCACGATCGCTCCCAGCGCAATCGCCGCCGGCCACGGCATTGCCGGCACCAGCCAGTGCGCCACGATGGCGACCGCCGCCGTGGTCACCCCCACCGCAGCCAGCACCAGCATGGTCACCGAAAACCAGTTGTCACGCAGGTCGCGCAGCGAGGTGTCGAACGCCGCATCGAGCAGCACGGGCGCGACGAACAGCGCCAGCGCGAGGCCCGGCTCCAGCGTCCAGTTCGGAGCATGCGGCAGAAACGCGATCCCGACACCGCCGAGCGCGAGAAATGTCGGATAGGGCACGCCAAGGCGGCGCGCCACCGCCGACAGCAGCAGGGCGCCCAGAAGCAGGCCGATCAGCCATTCGAATGCGTGCAAGGATATTCTCCCGATGACACCGCAGCTTACGCGATCGGGATGTCAGGGGCAAAACGAACGGCGATCCCGTGCGTGTATTTGCGTTGGCGGCGAGAGGATTCTAGAATGATATGATAATCATCATTCAATAAAACGAAAGCGCGGCCTGATGACGTCTGCACCCCTGTCCGGATTCGATTTCTTCAACGGCATCAAGAACGGCACCATCGCTCCGCCGCCGATGCCGAAACTGTTCGGCATCGAGATCGTCGAAGTCGAACCCGGCCATATCGTGCTGACCGCGACACCGCAACCCGAGCACAACAATCCGATGGGCATCACCCATGGCGGCTACGCCGCCGTGCTGCTCGACACCTGCATGGGCGGCGCGATCCATTCAGCGCTCAAGCCCGGTCAGGGCGTGGTCACGCTGGAATACAAGATCAACTTCATGCGGCCGATGTCGCCGAAAACAGGTCTGGTGCGCGGCGAAGGCCGCGTCATCCATGTCGGCCGCCAGTCCGGCGTGGCGGAGGGACGGCTGTTCGCCTCGAATCGCAAGCTGCTGGCCCACGGCACAACAACCTGCCCCATCGGCCAGATGCCGGACTAACGCGGCGCTTGAAATTACGCCTCGTTGCCGCCTTCCTGACGCGTCGCCTCGAACAGGAACCAGGTCCGCCGCTCGGTTTCGTCGATGAAGTTCTCGAGGATGCTGGCGGAGGCGACGTCTTCGGCGTCGTCGCAGATCTTGTGCGCCTTGCGCATCGCCGCAGCGACCTTCTTGTTGTCGGCCATCAGTTCGCGCAGCATCTCGCGCGGCGGCACGAACTTTTCGTCATTGTCCTTGAGGGTCTGCAGTTTGGCGATGTTGCCGATCGAGCGGATGGTGTTGCCGCCGATCTTGCGGACGCGCTCCGCCAGCACGTCGGTGGTGGCGAAGATCTGGTCGGACTGCTCATCCAGCAGCAGGTGGTAGTCGCGGAAATGCCGCCCGCTGATATGCCAGTGGAAGTTCTTGGTCTTCAGGTAAAGCGCGAAGGCGTCGGCCAGCAGCGTATTGAGCGCGGCAGACACCTTGGTCACCGCGGCGGTGTCGAGATCGGTGGGGGTATCGAGATCGGGGGAAACGCTGGACTTGGTTTTGCTCACGGCGGGGCTTCCTGTTAGGTAACCGGGGAATGGGCGGCGACGGACATGCGCCGCCCGACAAGCTAACGCATTCTGCGTCCGACAGTTCCGGGGGCGGAACCCCTCCCATCAAGGCATGACAGTCTGAAAACCCTTGGGTTTTCAGGACCATGCGGTCCGGATACAACCGATGGACGACTGGATCGATTATTACGATTCAACCCACACGATTTATGTCAGCAAGCTGCATCGCGACGTCCATTTTCGCGTGATCGCCAATGACATTCTGTCCTATGTGCCCTCGCCGGATGCGGTCGTGCTGGATTACTCCTGCGGCGAGGCCCTGTTCGCCGCGCAGGTCGCCGCCGCCTGCCAGAAACTGATCCTGGCCGAGCCTGCGCCCGGCGTGCGCGGCCGCCTGAATGCCCGGTTCGGCCCCAATGCGAAAATCGCGGTCCGCTCGCTCGACGAGTTGACGCAGTTGCCGGATCGGTCGGTCGATCTGGCGGTCATGATCTCGGTCGCGCAGTACATGACGCCGGCCGAACTCGATCAGACTCTTGCGTTGATGCGGCGGGTGCTCAAGCCCGGCGGCAAGCTGGTGCTGGGCGATATTTTGCGCCTCGACGTCGGCGCCGCCACCGACGTGATGGCGCTGCTCAAGCTCGCGGTGAAAAACGGCTTCCTGACCGATGCGCTGTGGGGTCTCGCCCGCACTGCGCTGTCGGACTACTGGCAATTGCGCCAGAGCATCGGCCTGCAGCGCTACGGCGAAGCGGACATGCTGGCCAAACTGAAAGCCGCAGGATTCGATGCATCGCTCGCCAGAAAGAACGTCGGTTATAACCCCGCACGCATGACGTTCCTGGCCACGCCGCGCTCCTGATCGATACAACTGCACGCATTAAGGTTAAGCCGAGGCCTTCATGGACTCCGCTGATCCACGCGGTACTCTCTTCTCATGGCCCGGTGGCGGAATGTTACGCGGAGGCGCCGCAAACGCTTCACATCCTGGTTCAAATCCAGGCTGGGCCTCCATCTTCCCTGAACTGACACCCCGCGGGCGAGCCGCCCGAAAAACTGCCTGAAATTGGCAGTTGATGCGGCCTTTAAGGTCTTTCACCGCTGCGGAATCTGGTCTAAAGACACGGCGCGCGCGAGGGCAACCTGGCGCTTGGCTCGAGGGACGCGCGAATGCGCGCCCTTTTTTTGTGCCCAAATTCCTGCCCGTGAGACTTAATGCCTAAACGTACAGACATCTCGACGATCCTCATCATCGGCGCTGGCCCCATCGTGATCGGCCAGGCCTGCGAGTTCGATTATTCCGGCACCCAAGCGGTCAAGACGCTCCGCGAGGAGGGCTACCGTATCGTTCTCGTCAATTCCAATCCGGCGACTATCATGACTGACCCGGAATTGGCCGACGCGACCTATATCGAGCCGATTACGCCCGAGATCGTCGCCAAGATCATCGAGAAGGAACGCTATGTCATTCCCGGCGGCTTTGCGCTGCTGCCGACCATGGGCGGCCAGACCGCACTGAACTGTGCGCTGTCGCTGCGCCGTCAGGGCACGCTGGAGAAATTCGACGTCGAGATGATCGGCGCCACCGCCGACGCCATCGACAAGGCGGAAGACCGCCAGCTCTTCCGCGAGGCCATGACCAAGATCGGTCTTGAGACCCCGAAGTCGCGGCTGGCCAATGCCTCCGCGCTGAAGAAGCAGTATCGCGACCAGCATCAGGCCGAAAAGGAAAAGCTCTCGGGCGAGGCGCTGGCCGAACATGAGCGCCAGTGGGTGCTGCACGAAGGCGACCGCCGCAAGCGCTATCAGGAATATGCGCTCGGTCAGGCCATGATGGCGCTGTCCGAGATCGGACTGCCCGCGATCATCCGCCCGTCCTTCACCATGGGCGGCACCGGCGGCGGCATTGCCTACAACCGCGAGGAATTTCTCGACATCATCGAGCGCGGCCTGGATGCCTCGCCGACCAACGAAGTCCTCATTGAAGAGTCCGTGCTCGGCTGGAAAGAGTACGAGATGGAAGTTGTCCGCGACAAGAAGGACAACTGCATCATCGTCTGCTCCATCGAGAATCTCGATCCGATGGGCGTGCACACCGGCGATTCGATCACCGTCGCCCCCGCCCTGACGCTGACCGATAAAGAATATCAGATCATGCGCGACGCCTCGCTGGCGGTGCTGCGCGAGATCGGCGTCGAAACCG
>CAZQMD010000198.1:0-9517 GCA_964594185.1 uncultured Afipia sp.
GCTCCGGTCTCTATGGGCGCATCAGCGTGCTCACGCGCCGATAGCGGCCAAATCGCCGTCATCTCGAAAGTCTAATACACGGAAGGTTGAATGGTATGATTCGCATCATACTATAAAAGCCTCATTCGATTGTCCCTCAGGAATGCACAATGATTTCCGCTTGGGTTTCCGCACGCCTCGCCGCCCGTGGCATTCACTACGGCTGGATCATGGTGGCCGTGACATTCTTCACCGCCCTGATCAGTTCGGCGTCGGTTGGCGCGCCGGGCGTGTTCATTCTGCCGCTGGAGAAGGAATTCGGCTGGAGCACCACGCAGATTTCATCGGCACTCTCGATCCGCCTGTTGCTGTTCGGCCTGATGGCGCCCTTCGCGGCCGCGCTGATGGTGCGCTTCGGACTGCGCAACGTGGTGATGTCCGCGCTGACGATCATCGCGGTGGGCCTGCTCGCTTCTCTGGGGATGACACAGGCGTGGCATCTGATCGCGCTGTGGGGCTTCGTGGTCGGATTCGGAACCGGCATGACGGCGATGGTGCTCGGCGCAACGGTGGCGACGCGCTGGTTTGTCGCGCATCGGGGCCTGGTCGTCGGTATTTTGGCGGCGAGCGTTGCCACCGGCCAGCTCATTTTCCTCCCCATCATGGCTTACCTCACCGAAGCGTTCGGCTGGCGCATCGCGCTTGGCACGATGTGCGCGATGCTCGCGATCGCCGCCGTGATGGTGATGCTGTTCATGAGCGACCGGCCATCGGATCTCGGTTTGCGTCCCGTCGGCGACGACGGCACCGCACCCATCCCCACCCCGCCCGCGGCCAACTCCATTGTCGCGGCAGCATTCGCGGCGCTGCGCGATGCATCGCGCACCCGCGTGTTCTGGATTCTGTTCGGCACCTTCTTCATCTGCGGCGCAAGCACGAATGGACTGGTGCAGACTCACCTCATTCCGATGTGTGCTGACTTCGGAATTCCGGCAACCACGTCGGCGAGTCTGTTGGCCGCGATGGGTATTTTCGACTTCTTCGGAACCATTGCCTCGGGCTGGCTCTCGGACCGTTACAGCAACCGCTGGCTGCTGTTCTGGTACTACGGACTGCGTGGCCTTTCGTTGATCTTCCTGCCGTTCACCGACTTCTCGTTCTATGGATTGTCGCTGTTCGCGGTGTTCTACGGGCTGGATTGGATCGCCACGGTGCCGCCCACGGTCAAACTCACGGCGAAGCATTTCGGACCGGAGCGCGCAGCCATGGTATTCGGCTGGATCTTCGTCGGCCATCAGCTCGGATCGGCCACCGCGGCCTTCGGCGCCGGCCTGACGCGAACGCTGTATGAAAGCTATCTGCCCGCATTCTTTGCCGCTGGCGTGCTCTGCCTGATCGCAGCGGCCGTCATGATGACCCTGCGGACTGCGCCGAAAGCCGTAACGGCATAACGTAACATCAAGAGATTAGCCGAGGCGCCAGACCGCCATCGGCTGCTCGTATCCCTTGACCGGAACCTCGCCCAGCGAAACCGCATCGGCACAGGCTTCGCCGAGAACATCGCGGACGACGGCGGAGATCAAAAACTGCGAATTGAATTCTTTGTTGAGGGATTCAAGCCGCGAGGCAAAGTTCACGGTGTCACCGATCACCGTGTACTCCTTGCGGCGCGGCGATCCGACACTGCCCGCGACCACATCGCCGAAATGCAGTCCGATGCCGATGCGCAGCGGCCAGCTGTTGCGCTCATTGTCCCGATCCATGGCGCTGAGCATTTCGCGCGCAGCCGCAACCGCATGCTGTGTAGCATCCGCAGTCTCGAATGGCGCTCCGAACAGCGCCAGAAATCCATCGCCCATGAACTTGTTCACGATGCCGCCGTGGCGATCGACAATCTCGACCAGAACGGCGAATGCGCCATCCAGCCTGTCGACAACCTCCTGAGGACTACGTGATCGCGCCGCCGCCGTGAAGCTGCGGAAATCGACAAACATCACGGCAACGCGGCGGGTATCGCTCGCTGTACTCGTTCCCTCGGTCAGCAACCGCTCCACCACCTGCGGCGAAACATGCTGGCCGAACAAATTTGTTACCCGATCGCGCGCGGTTGCCGCGACAATGCTCTTCTCAAACTGGCGGCGCAGCTGAACGCCGACGGCGCCGGCGAGAATTCCGCAGATGAAAATGACCAGACTTCGGATCGCGTGGTAATCCACATCCGGCGGCGCATCTGGATGATAGAAAACTGCCATGACCAGCAGTTCGCCCGCGGCGACAAAGCCGGTGAAAGTGGACAGCCAGAAATCGAGCCGCAGCGTCGAGAGAATGATGAAGATAAAATAGGTCAGCGGGATAACGTATCCCAGCGCCTGAACCGATCCCATGTTGTCGATGTGGAGAGCCAGCGCGATGGTGGGGATGCTTGTCTCAATGAACACGCTTGCATAACGCCGAAACACCGGCAAATCTGCGTCGAGCTTGATCTGCCGCTTGATCATGGCATGAACGAACAACTCGAACAGAATGAACGGCACCAGAATGATGTAGAGATAGGCCGGCTTGAGTTTGCCGTGCCAGAGCTGGTTGAGCTGTTCTGGCGCGATGATGTAAAATGACCAGAGCACGGCGGCCAGGACCGTGGTCGTCACGATCAGCGCTTTTATCCGTATCAGCTCGGTCTTGAGAATCTCTCGGGTCAGCGTGCGCCGGAAGTCATCCGACACCGCTGCGCGGTCGGCCTTCCCGGTTAATTTCTCAAACCAGCCCATACCTCGCCCCGCAACTCCTGACACGTCCGGACCAAGGATACAGGATGACTGGTCGCTCAATCAAGTGTTCGCCTGAACCGCGTCACCGCGATTGTCATGGCAATCAGCATCAGAACGCAGAGCGCAATGGCGTCATATTGCAGGTTTTCCAGCGAAGCGCCCTTGAGCATGATGGCGCGCACGATGCGGATATAATGCGTCAGCGGCAGCGCTTCGCCGATCCACTGCGCCCAGACCGGCATGCCAGCGAACGGAAACATGAATCCGGACAGCAGGATGTTCGGCAGGAAGAACATCATCGACATCTGCATGGCCTGCAACTGGTTCTGCGCGATGGTCGAGAAGGTGTAGCCGATCGACAGGTTCGCTCCGATGAACAGCGTCGACAGCACCGCAAGCATGGTCAGGCTGCCAAGAATCGGCACCTGAAACAGGAAGAACCCGATGCCGATGATGATTGTGGCCTGCAGGAATCCCACCAGCACATAGGGAATGATTTTGCCCAGCATCACCTCCACCGGTGTGATCGGCATCGCCAGCAGATTTTCCATCGTGCCGCGTTCGATCTCGCGGGTGACTGACAATGCCGTGAAGATCAGCATGGTCATGGTCAGGATGGTTCCGACCAGGCCAGGCACGATGTTGAGCCGCGACTCCGCCGCCGGATTGTAGCGCGCGTGGGTCCGGATCTCGAACGGCATCTCCGGCGGATCGCCCGCCTGCAAATCGTGCTGCAAGGCGCTCTGCACGACCTGGCCTAGCGCGCCCAAAGCCGAGCCGGACGCCACCGGATCGGTGGCATCCGCCGCAACCAGCAGCGCTGGCTTGTCGCCGCGCCGCACGCTGCGTTCGAAACCGCGCGGGATTTCGACACCGAACAACACCTTGCCGGATTCGAGGAGGCTGTCGAATTCGGCAACGGTGTGAACCTGACGGGTGAAGCGGAAGTACGCGGTGTTCTGCAGCGCCTTGAGAATCGAACGACCGAGATCGCTGTCCTCCTGCAGCAGCACAGCCGTCGGCAGATGGCGCGGCGTGGTGTTGATCGCGTAACCGAACAGCAGAAGCTGCATGATCGGCAGCATCACGATCATCGCGAAGGATACGCGATCGCGGCGAAGCTGGAGAAACTCCTTCACCAGCATGGCATAAGTACGCTGCCAGAACCCTCGCACGCCGCCGTTGGTTGTCTCGGTTGCGCTCATTGGAAATTATCCTTGGCGCGGCCCATGAGTTCGATGAACACGTCCTCAAGCGACGGTTCAGATTTGTGCCAGACGGTCCCGTTGCCCGACTTGTAGGGTGCGATCGCTTTCTCGAGCGCCGCTTCATCGCGTCCGGACACGTGCAGACTGGTGCCGAATGGCGCGACCATATCGATACCCGGCTTGTCAGTGAGTTCGGTGGTGAGCTTGTTCAGGCCATCGCCCGTCACGGTGTAAGTGGTCAGCGCGGATTTCGCGATGACCTCTTCGACGGTGCCATGCGCGAGAAGATTTCCGTAAGCAATATACGCGATCTCATGACAGCGTTCGGCCTCGTCCATGTAATGAGTCGAGACAAGAACCGTCAGCCCCTCGGCCGCCAGTGCATGAATCTCGTTCCAGAATTCACGCCGCGCCTTGGGATCGACGCCCGCCGTCGGTTCATCGAGCAAAAGCAATTGCGGGCTTGGCAATGTACAGGCACCGAGCGCCAGCCGCTGCTTCCAGCCGCCGGATAACTCTCCGGCCAGTTGCTCCTCGCGTCCGGTCAGGCCGATCCGCTTGACCATCTCGCGCGCCGCACCGCGCGGATCTTTCATGCCGTAGAGCCGCGCGACGAACTCCAGGTTTTCGCGCACCGACAGATCCTGATAGAGGCTGAAACGCTGCGTCATATAGCCGACAAGACGCTTGATCTTGTCGGCATCGCGCCGGATGTCGTAGCCGAGGCATGTTCCATCGCCGCTGTCCGGGGTCAGAAGGCCGCACAGCATACGAATGGTGGTGGTCTTGCCCGAGCCGTTCGGCCCAAGAAATCCGTAGATCGTGCCGCGCTTCACCTGCATCGACAGGTCATGCACTACTTCCCGCCCGTTGAAGGATTTCGACAGGCCGTGAACGTCGATCGCGATGTCGGAACTTGCGGTTGCGGCGCTCACGGCGTTTTGCTGCCGGTAAAGACGCTGACGGGCTGGCCGACACGCAGGCTGTCCGGCATGTTCGGCCGCGCCTGGATCAGATAGACCAGCTTGGAGCGTTCATCGAGGCTGTAGATCACCGGCGGCGTGTATTCGGCCATGGTGGCGATGAAATAGACTTTCGCCGTGATGTCGCCCGGACAGCCATCGCAGGTTACGCGGACGTCCTCGCCGACCTTGAGTTTCGGCAGTTCAGGCTCCGGCACATAGAAGCGCACCTTCATGTTGCCCGGCGGCAGGATCGAGATGACCGGCTTCTGCGCAGGCACGGTCTCGCCTTCGCGGAAATAGATCTGCTGAATGGTGCCAGAGATCGGCGCATTCATGCGCCGTCGCGCCAACCGTGTCTGCGACGTGTTGACCTGCGCTTCGGCGACACGAAGTGCCGCCAGCGCGGAATCCAGATTGGCCTGCGTTCCGGAGCCGGTCTTGCTGAGGCTTGCCGCGCGATCATAGGCCTGCTGCGCATTCGCCAGCGTGGCGTTGCTCTGGTTCAGATTCGCCTGCTGCAAATCGTCGTCGACGGCGTAGAGCGGCATGCCGACCTCTACCTTGTCGCCTTCGCGAACATTGAGTTTGACTACGCGGCCCTGCTCGTCCGGGCTGACGAAAATCAGATCGGCCTCGATCCAGCCCTGATAGCCGGGGTTCTTGGACTCCCCGCAACCGGCCAGAGAAGCCGTGGCGAGCAACAGCACAAGAGCCCGCGCAACCGTCCGCGACGCAATCATGTCGCACTCCCTTCATCAAAAATCAGATCGAAATGAACCTTCAGCATCGCAGCGACATCGAGCGGCTCGTGCCTGGCGAACATGCCCTGCCAAATCACCGAGACAACGAGCGGCGCGACCATCAGTTGCGGAAATTCCACCACACGAGGATTGCGAATCTCGCCGCGCGCGATGCCGTATTCGATCAGCTTGCGCATGCCGGCGATGCCGTGAGCGATCACTTCGTTGTAGTAAAAATCCGCCAGCGCCGGAAAACGCGTGCCTTCGGAAATGATCAGCCGCAGGATATCGCCGCGCTTTGTGCCGATCACGTCATGCACGAACATCGCCGCCAGCGCTTCCATCAGCGCGCGCGCCGAGCCGGTCCCGATGGGCGGATTCGAAATCCGCACCACGACGGGGCCGAGCGCCGTGCGCACCAGTTCCTGAAACAGCGCTTCCTTGTCCTTGAAGTGCAGATAGATGGTGCCCTTCGCGACACCGGCACGTTTGGCGACATCGTCGAGGCGCGTTGCCGCAAACCCCTTTGCGGTGAATTCATCGAGACCGGCCGCAACAATGGCCGCGCGCCGCTCGGTTGCGCCGATGGCCCGCTTCGACGGGCGCGGGGATGCAGCGCGGTCAACGGGTACGTGCGGCTTCGCGCCTCGCGCGGGCTTGGACGATTTTGCGGGACGGGTGCCGATCAGCGGAAGTTTTGCCATAGAAAGATTATGACTGACTAGTCAGTCATAATCAAGGATAAACCAGCGCCGCTCTTAAATCGATATAAGCGACTGATAATTCGATATATTTATATTACCGGATGCAGTCCGAGAGAAGCTCAGCCCTTGGCGTCGCAGGCCCAGGCGCGGATAACGCATTCCTTCCCGCCGAATGCGTAGCACTTCTTCATCGCCTCATTGAGCGCGCTGGAGATGCGCGGAGCGACGGCATAGCCGTGCGCGCCGCAAGGCTTGGTCATGTCGAGCGACAGCGCGGCGCAGGCCCGCTTCATGGTCACGGCGGAGCAATCGCCCTTGCACTGCTTGAGAGCTGCAGCACGCGCGCTCTGCTCGGCAGGATAATCGAAGGCCTGGCCATACGCCCCGCACTTGCCAATCGCCAACGCGCCGGCAGCGTGGGCCGGAACGGCGAGATGGGCGGCAAAAGCTGAAACCAAAGCAACAATAAAAAACGCGCGAACCTGCGCGGCGGTACGGTCGAACAAAATCCCCTCCCCCGAGGTCACTCGAAAGGACTCTAGGCGGGAGGACGTTTCAACTTGGTGAATAAAACGGAAAGGCAGACGTCGGCGTCAGAAACCGTCGGCACCGATCTGAGACCCCTGCTTGCGGGCGTCGCTCAGCATTTCGGGCGTATCGATGTCGAGAAAGGCGCTTTTGCCTTGCACCTCGACTTCGATCACGGCCTCCATATGCCGCGCGATCAGATGCCGTGCGCCGACATCGCCATCCAGCGCCATCAATTCCGGGAAGAAACGGCGCGACCACAGCACCGGATTACCGCGCCGTCCACCTGCGACCGGGACCGCGATGAGCGATCCGCGATCCGGCGCAAAGGCATCGACAAGGCGGTCGATCAGCTTCGCGTCGATCAGGGGCATATCGCCGAGACAGACCACCGCGCCATCGGCAGTTTCAGGCACCGCACTGACGCCCGCCTTGACGGATGTCGCAAGACCATCGGCGAACGCCGGATTGCGCACGAACTTGACGTTAAGTCCTTTCAGGGCGGCTTCGACCTCGCCGGCCTGATGGCCGGTGACGACGAGCACCGGAGATGCCTTCGAAGCAAGAGCCTGTTCGGCAACGATCCGCACCAGCTTTTTGCCGTTGAGTTCGGCGAGCAGCTTGTTCGGACCGCCCATGCGGGTCGAGCGCCCGGCGGCGAGGATAATCGCGGCGACATTCTTCTTGCCGTCGGTTTCGACCGGCACGCGCGGCTGGGGCCGTGTCACGATTTCCATCAGGAGCCCGCCGACGCCCATGCCGGTGACATCGGCGCGCGTGACAGGAAGCCCAGCCAGCAGACGCATCAGAATCCAGTCGAAACCGTTTTCCTTCGGCGAACGCGCACAGCCCGGCGCGCCGAGAACAGGCCGGCTGTTCACATTGCCGATCAGCATCAGGTTGCCTGGATCGACCGGCATGCCGAAATGTTCGACCGTCCCGCCGATATGCTCGATGGCAGCCGGAATCACATCGCGGCGATCCGCAATCGCGGACGCGCCGAACACCAGCACCAGTTCAGCTCCCAGCGCGAGCAGTTCATCGATGGCCGGCGCCAGCGCAGCCTCATCATGAGGGACGCGGCGCTCGGCGATGATATGAGCGCCGGTCGGAGCAAGTCGCTCCTCGGTGACGTGCAGAGTCTTCTCAATCACTTTCGGGGCAAGGCCCGGCAGAAGGGTCGAAACGACGCCGACACGCTTGATCCTGAACGGCGCCACGCGCATGCGCTCCGCACCAACGGCAGCGACAGCAGCATCTCGCAATTTGGCTTCGACGCCGAACGGAATGATCTTGACGGTCGCAACCATCTCGCCCGCGACCACAGCCTTGAAGGCCGGCAGGGTCGCAAAGGTGACCGCTTCATCGATCCGGTTGATCCGATCGACGGAATCGCGATCCACCACCAGCACACCGGCTTCCGACGCGAACAGATTGGCGCGCCCGGTGAATGCACCCTCGACGTTGACACCTTCGCCCGCCACCGCAGCGGCAATGCTCGCGGCGGCTTCGTCTTCGGAGACGTCGCCCTTGTCGAGACGGGCGACCACGATTTCCTTGACGCCCGCCTGCTTCAGCGCCGCGACCTCCGCAAACCCGATAACGATGCCCTTCTTCAGCACCAGCGAACCCTGGCGGATGGCATGAACCGTCACGCCGCCGAGCGCATCGTCAGGTTTAACGGGACCGAATTTCATGCGGCTGACTTTGTCTTGAGTGGCGTGTCGGCCGGCAGCCGAAGCCTCGCTGTAATTTCGGCCATGATAGCAACTGCGATCTCGGATGGCGAGACCGCACCGATATGCAAACCGATGGGGGCATGGATGCGGGCCAAGGCAGCATCGCTCGCGCCCTGTGCCTTGAGCCGGTCCAAACGTTTGGCATGGGTTTTCCGTGAGCCGAGCGCGCCGATGTAGAAACAATCGCGCTCCAGCGCATGCAGCAGCGCCGGATCGTCGATCTTGGGATCATGAGTCAGCGCAACGAATGCCGTGTAGCGGTCGATGTTCAACGGCGGCAGTGCGACATCCGGCCAGTCAGCGAACAGCGGCACATCGGGAAACCGCTCCGGCGAGGCGAAGGCTGTGCGCGGATCGACCACGTACACATCGTAATCCAGCGACTGCGCCAGCGGCGCCAACGCCTGACTGATGTGAACCGCGCCGATGATGACAAGACGGGCGGTCGGGGCATAGACATTGAGAAACAGCTTCTTGCCCTCGCTCTCGATCATCCCGCTCTTGCCCATGCGCAGGTGCTTGTCGAGATCTTCGCGCAGCGGATCGGCAGCAATGTTCGCCGCCTTGATCAGGCGCTGATCGCCGCTGACCACATCGGTGACGACAACCACGGCGCGCCGCGCCGCGCGCTCGGCGTTAAGCTCAGCCAGCGTATTCTGTTTCAAGAGTTGCCCACCTTTTCCACGAACACCCGAATGGTGCCGCCGCAGGACAGCCCGACATTCCAGGCGGTCTCGTCGGCAACGCCGAACTCCAGCAGCTTCGGCTGTCCGCTCGCGATCACATCCAGCGCTTCAGTGACAACCGCGCCTTCGACGCAACCGCCGGAAACCGAGCCGAGGAACGTACCGTCGTCATTGATGACAAGGCTCGACTCGGCGGGACG
>CAZQMD010000199.1:0-9478 GCA_964594185.1 uncultured Afipia sp.
GTCATCGTGTTCGGCCGGCATGTTCTCGGCGACTGGATGGACCTGCTCTGGGTCAAGCTCTCGGCTCTCGCCATTATGTTCGGCCTGTCGATCATGCTTTACCGTCTGGTCGAAGTGCGTTTCCGCTCGCGCGCCCCGATGACAGGGCAGTTCTGGAAACTGCTCGGTGCGTGCGGCGTTGCGATCGCAATGATCGCCATTCCCGCACATATCGCGTTCCGGCAGGACGGATGGTCATGGCGATTCAGCGAGGCGCAGCGGGTGGTGATGCACAAGCAGGCGTTCGCCCTCGCGCCATGCGTCGAATACCAGTGCGTGTTCGGTGACGTTGCCGGACCGCTGGGTGTCCAAATCATCGGCGATTCCCATGCCCAGCAATATGTCGCGGCCTTGCAGCCGCTGTTGCTGAGACTGGGACTGCGGGGTGAATCCTATGCCTACGGCGGATGCCTGATGCTCGACAATGTGCGCCTCAGTGATCCCATGACGGCAAAGCGATGCGCGGCAGAGCGCGATGCTGCCTTCGACAGGGTCCGCAGCAGCAAAGCGCCGGTCCTGATGGCGCAGGCGTGGAGGGTCTATCGGAAACTGACGGATGACGAAGGGAGGTCTTTGCCTTCGGCGACCGAGGACGAAACGCGTGCGCTGATTGCAGCTTCCCTGTCGCGCACCATCGATCGGGTGTTCGGGCCGGACCGGCGTGTCATGCTGATCGGCGGTGAAGTGCTCACCAATTGCAGGAAGTACGAGACTGAAATCAGGCGTTTGTCTTTCGCGCCGCCACAGGGCTGTTCGCCGGCGCCGCTTGCCGAGGTGCAAAAGCGGACAGCGCCGTGGAATGCGGCATTTCGGGAGATCGCGGCGGGCAGTCCCGGCCGCATCCAGACCCTGCTTCCGGAAGATTACCTTTGCTCGGATGTTTGCGAAGCCGTTCACGATGGCCTTTGGTTGTTTCGGGACAATGCTCACCTGACTGTGATCGGTGCGGAGCGTGTCGGGACGCGCGCTGAAAGGCTCTTGGAGAGATTCTTGCTGGAAGATTCGTCACGCAGCAGTCTCGAAGGGTTTAAGAACCGCTCATTTTGATATGAGAAGGCAGATTCCCCAATCTGCCTTGTTTTCGACACAGCGCTTCCCTTTTGTCCGCCCGCCAATAAAACCTGAAATCTGGAGTTCACTTCCATGCGTCTTTCATCCCTCCTCGGAGTCGCAGTCGCGGCTCTTGTCGCCTCCTTCGCCACGGCGAATGCGCAGCAGCAGCCGCAGGGCGTGCGTATCGGCGTGCTCGAATGCCGCGGCGGCCAGAATGTCGGCATGGTGATCGCATCCGCGACCACGCTTGAATGCGTCTTCCGCAGCGAAGGCCGCCGGCCCGAGCCTTATCTGGCGCATGTCAACCGCTTCGGCGTCGATCTCGGCGTGACCGAGAACACCAGCCTCGCCTGGGCCGTGCACGCGCCGACCCGCCAGTTCGGCCGTGGCGATCTCGCCGGCAACTATGGTGGCGTCGGCGGCAACGTGTCGTTCGGCCTCGGCGGCGGCGGGAACCTGCTGTGGGGGGGGTCGCAGAACTCTTTCGCGCTTCAGCCGCTCAGCCTGCAGGGCCAGACCGGTGTGAACGTGACCGGCGGCGTCGTCGGCCTCGCTCTCGAGCCGGTGGTCCTCCAGCGCTACAAGAAGAAGCGCCATCATCGCCGTCATCACTAAGCGGTTGGGTTAACAAACCTGAATGGAAAAGGCCCGCAGATGCGGGCCTTTTTTGTTGCTCTTTAAGGGCTATTGGAAGAGCGGGAATTGAACATTCCCGGCTGGTATGACTAGATGCGCGGACCTTTCGGGGTCCTTTTTCAGATCATCCGTTCTGTTCCCCCCATTAGCCGGAGACATCCCATGCCCCGCCTTTCGACTTTCCTGTCCGTTCCCTCCGCCGCCCTCGTGGCTGCAGCCGCCCTCGCTCATGCGCAGTCGGGGCGTACCCAGGTCGGCGTGCTTGAGTGCCGGGGCGGACCGAATGTCGGCATGATCGTCGGCTCGGTCACCAATCTGGGCTGCGTCTTCCGCTCGCAGGACCGTCCGGACGACCTTTACACCGCGCGCATCACCAAGATCGGCGTCGATATCGGCATCACCACCGAAACAGCGCTGTCGTGGGCGGTGTTCGCACCCACTGCGCGCCTCGGCATGGGCGATCTTTCCGGCAACTATGCCGGTGTCGATGCCAGTGCCGCGGTCGGCGTCGGCCTCGGCGGCAATGTCATGATCGGCGGTTCGGCGAATTCCTTCGCGCTGCAGCCGCTCAGTGTTCAGGGCCAGACCGGCCTGAGTGTCGCCGGTGGCGTCCAGAGCATGGAACTGCGTCCCGGCCGGTTCTGAGAACACACAATCTTTTTTGCAAAGGCCCGCCGTCATGGCGGGCCTTTTTGTTTTTCATAATGTCTCCAATGGACAGCAAATTTAGGTGATCGCACCATGCTGCGAAGCGGCATGTTTCGCGCTTGCCAACCGCATCGCGCCTTGAGACGATCAACAGTGCCGACCCGCGTGAGCGCATTCAGCAGAAGTGGGATTGGCGCGAGCGGAATGCGCGCAACATTGAAGTAAGAGCGTTCCGGCGGCGACCGGACTGCACTTCGCCGGGATTTGCTCGATGCGGGCCGTGCTCCAGACAGGAGACGGCAAATGGGACAAGACGTTCTACGGCAAGACAACCTGAGAAGTCCCCGCGGTCCCCGGTGCATCGCGCTGGTGGGCCCATTCCAGAGTGGCAAGACCTCGTTACTTGAAGCAATCCTGGCCCGGACCGGGGCCATTCCAAAAGCAGGCACCGTTGAGGCATGCAACACCGTCGGAGATCAGTCTCCGGAGGCGCGCCACCATCGCATGAGTGTCGGCCTGACCGCCGCGACCACCACCTTCATGGGTGACAGTTACACGTTTATCGATTGTCCGGGCTCTGTTGAGTTCATGCACGACATGCGCGCGGCGCTGCCCGCGGTCGATGCCGCCGTCATCGTCTGCGAAGCCGACGAACGCAAGCTGCCGCAATTGCAGATCATCATGCGCGAACTCGAAAATCTCGGGATTCCGCGTTTCCTGTTCCTGAACAAGATCGACAAGGCCAACAAGCGCATTCGCGAAACCCTCGCGACCCTGCAGCCGGCCTCGCGCACGCCGCTGGTGCTGCGGCAGATTCCGATCTGGAAGGGCGACCTGATCGCCGGCTTCGTCGATCTCGCGCTGGAGCGCGCCTTCGTCTACCGCGAGCACATGCCGTCGGTAGTGATCGATCTCGAGGCCGGCGATCTCGATCGCGAGAAGGAAGCCCGGCTCACCATGCTGGAAAAGCTTGCCGATCACGACGACCGGCTGCTCGAACAGTTGCTGGAAGACATTCCGCCGCCGCGCGATGCGGTGTTCGACGATCTCGCCAATGAATTGCGCGACGGCCAGATCTGTCCCGTGCTGCTCGGCTGTGCCACGCGCGAGAACGGCGTGCTGCGGCTGATGAAAGCGCTGCGCCATGAAGCGCCGGATGTCACGGCCACTGCGAAGCGGCTCGGCGTCACCGATGACAAGAGTGCGCTCGCCTATGTGATGAAGACCACGCACCTTCAGCACGGCGGCAAGCTGTCGCTCGCCCGCATCCTGCGCGGCCAGATCGCCGACGGCGATACGCTGCTGTCGTCGGGCGGCGGGACGGGCCGGGTATCGGGCATCGTTGCGGCCAGCAGTGGATCAGACAGCAAGCGCACATCCGCGGGCCTCGGCGACACGGTGTCGCTCGGCAAGCTCGATGCGATGAAAACCGGCGACACATTGACTAACGGCAAGACTGCGCCTGCCGCGTTGATCGAGGTCGTCCCGACAGCGCCGGTGCTGGCCACCGCGCTCGCCGCGTTGGATCGCAAGGACGATGTCAAACTCGGTCAGGCCCTGGCGCGTCTGGTCGAGGAAGACCCTTCACTGAGTGTGATCCACAATGCGCTGACCCATGAAATGGTGCTGTGGGGGCAGGGCGAGATGCATCTGCGTGTTGCGGTCGAACGCCTAAAGGATCGCTTCGGCGTCAGCGTCAAACAGCATACGCCGCCGGTCGGTTATCAGGAGACCATCCGCAAGACCATTACCCAGCGCGGACGCCACAAGAAACAGTCCGGCGGTCACGGCCAGTTCGGCGATGTGGTGCTGGACGTCAAACCGTTGCCGCGCGGCAGCGGTGTGGTGTTTCATGAGAAGATCGTCGGTGGCGCCGTGCCGAAGAACTACATCGGCGCGGTTGAAGAAGGCGTCGGGGACGGCATGGCGCGGGGGCCGCTCGGCTTCCCGGTGATCGATGTGGAGGTGACGCTGACCGACGGCTCCTATCACAGCGTCGACTCTTCCGATCAGGCGTTCCGGACCGCGGCCCGCATCGGTGTCACCGAAGCTCTGCCGCAATGCCTGCCGGTGTTGCTCGAACCGATCCATGTGGTCGAGATCGTGTGTCCGACCGATGCCACCGCGAAGATCAATTCGATCCTCTCCGGACGGCGCGGCCAGATCCTAGGCTTCGACACCCGCGAAGGCTGGACCGGCTGGGATCTGGTGCGGGCGATGATGCCCGAGGCCGAGATCGGCGATCTGATCGTGGAGGTGCGTTCGGCCACGGCGGGCGCGGGCGGCTTCACCCGGCAGTTCGATCATATGTCCGAAGTCACCGGACGGGCGGCGGATCAGATCGTCGCGGCCCGCCGCGCGGCGGCGTAGGCAGAACGGAAAGCGCGCAGTTTTCACCTCTCCCCGCAAGCGGGGAGAGGTGAAGTCATCAAAATCAGCGTGCAAAGCGGTCTTAACTGATGTAATATACATCAGTAAGGCCGTTTTTTAGTTGCATGTTGGCCTATGAAGATGGAATTCTGACCTTGATCACGTCATCGCAGATGCGCGCCGCGCGGGCCCTTCTGGGCATCGACCAAAAAACCCTCGCGGAATTGTCCGGCGTGTCGCTTCCCACCGTTCAGCGGATGGAAGCCAGCGGTGGTGTCGTGCGGGGTGTTATCGACTCCCTGACCAAGGTCGTCGATGCGCTGAACCGGGCCGGTGTCGAACTCATCGGCGACAACGCGCGCAGCGAAAGCGGTGGCCGGGGCGTGCGGTTCAGGGAGCCGCCTCAAACTTAAAAGCCGGCGACGACGCGCCGGCGCAAGACGCGGGCGCAGAACAGATGGACGCAAGAAGCGCGCAACCGAACGAACCGCAGGCGGCATCCGCCGACCTGTTCATGCCGAAATCCATTACAGTGCTGCGTGAAGGTTATGGCCTTGATGCCTTTCGCGCCGACACTGTCGCGGGCCTCACCGTTGCCATCGTCGCGCTGCCGCTCTCGATGGCGATCGCCATTGCCTCCGGCACCACGCCCGATCGCGGACTCTATGCCGCGATCTTCGGGGGCTTTCTCGTCTCGCTGCTCGGCGGCAGCCGTTTCCAGATCGGCGGTCCCGCCGGTGCATTCATCGTGCTTGTTGCGGCCTCGACGGCGCGTCATGGAATCGAAGGCGTGCTGCTGGCGACGATGATGGCGGGCGTGTTTCTGGTCGTTGCGGGACTGCTGCGGATCGGCAGTTACATCCGATACATTCCCCATCCGGTGACGGTGGGATTCACCGCAGGCATCGCTGTCATTATCTTCGCCAGCCAGATTCGCGATCTGCTCGGCATTACGCTTGGCGGCAAGGAGCCGGGCGAACTCATTCCGAAGCTGGAAGCATTGGGCCGAGCTATCGGCACCACGAACGCTGCGGCTGTCGCGATCTCGCTTGTGACCATCGTCATCATTGTGGGCTTGCGAAAAATACGTCCCAGCTGGCCCGGCATGCTGATCGCGGTCGCTGTCACCAGCATTGCAGCGGCACTGCTGTCGCTGCCGGTGGAAACCATCGGCACGCGGTTCGGCGGCATTCCGCAATCGTTCCCGATGCCGTCGCTTCCAGCGATCACGCTTGCGAAGGTCGAGGCCGTGCTGCCCGACGCCATGATGTTTGCGCTGCTGGGAGCCATCGAGTCACTGCTGTCAGCGGTGGTCGCCGACGGCATGACCGGCCGCCGTCATCGCTCCAACGGCGAGCTTGTCGCGCAGGGCTTTGCCAATATCGGCTCGGCTCTGTTCGGCGGCATCTGCGTCACCGGCACCATCGCGCGCACCGCCACCAATGTCCGCGCCGGTGCGCGAAGTCCTGTCGCAGGCATGCTGCATTCGGTGTTCCTGCTCGCTTTCATGCTGCTGGCCGCGCCGGCTGCGAGCTACATCCCGCTGGCGACATTGGCGGGCGTACTCGCCGTGGTGGCGTGGAACATGGCGGAGAAACACGAATTCGTGACGCTGCTTCGGGCGTGGGATACGGCAGTGGTGCTGCTCGCGACATTCCTGCTCACCATTTTCATCGGCCTTGCCGAGGGGATTGCCGTTGGCGCTTTGCTGGGCGCTTTGATATTCCTCTGGCGCGGGTGGCAAGCCCGGTCCGCCCGCATGGAATAATGAGACGTCTGGAAGCGATTAAATGAGCATCACCCCCGCCGCATGTCTGATCGGCTGGCCCGCGGCGCATTCGCGTTCGCCGCTGATTCACAAATACTGGCTGAAGTCCTTCGGCATCGATGGCGATTACCGCATTGAGGCGGTGGAGCCGCAAGCCTTCGGGAAATTTATCGCCAACCTCGATGCGCGCGGCTACCGGGGCGCCAACGTCACCATTCCGCACAAGGAGCAGGCGCGCGCGCTGACGATTGCCGATGCGCGCGCGACAGCGGTGGGCGCGGCCAACACGCTATACTTCGACAACGACGGCGAACTGCGTTCGACCAATACCGATGTCGAGGGCTTCATCGGCAATCTCGACGCCAGCGCGCCGGGATGGGATGGCGCGGACGATGTGCTGGTGCTCGGTGCCGGCGGTTCGGCCCGCGCGGTGATTTTCGGTTTGATCGAGCGCGGCATCGCGCGGGTGCATCTCGCCAACCGCACCGCATCGCGCACGAAAATTTTGGCAGAGCAATTCGGTGCGCAGGTGAAGCCGCTGGCGTGGGACAGCCTCGGCGATGTGCTGCCGCGCGCGGGTTTGCTGGTAAACACCACATCGCTCGGGATGAAAGGGCAGCCGCCGCTTGAGGTCGATGTCGGAGCACTCCCGTCCACGGCGACTGTTGCGGATCTTGTGTATGTGCCGCTCGAAACCCCGCTTCTGACCGCTGCGAAAGCGCGCGGCCTCAAGACCGCCGACGGTCTCGGCATGCTGCTGCATCAGGCCGTGCGCGGATTCGAATTGTGGTTCGGGAAGCGTCCTACTGTCACACCGGAATTGCGCGCGCTGGTCGAAGCGGATTTGGTGAAGTAGTAACACTGTCGATGTCGTCCCGGCGAAGGCCGGGACCCATCACCCCTAAGCTCTCACATTGAATCCAGAATGTTGAATGACAGCTTCTTGGCAAAATAGGTGGTTCAGGGATTATGGGTCCCGGCCTTCGCCGGGACGACCAGAATTTTAGATTTCAAGTAGGAAATTCGATCTTGAACAGAACCGGAAAAATCATCGTCCTCGCCGCGCTCGCGCTGGTGATCTACAGCGCTTACACGGTCTATCAGGGCGCGCAGGGTTTTAACCCGCCTGCCATTGAGGATGTGAAGAAGCGCATGCAGGACGATTTCACCGGAAAGAACATGACGGTGGTCGAGATCAGCATGCTTCGCCGCTCGCCGCGCGAGCTTGCCGGCTTTGTGAAGTTCAAGACGCCCGGATCGGACCAGATTCAGCAGAAAGCCTGCACCGCAACCATGGCTGCGGACAAGGTCACGACGTCATGGAATTGTCAGTAAAGCGCTCCCGGTCACAGCTGCGTGACAGGTGAAATAATCAGCTGAAGCGGACGTAGATAGCGGTGGGGCTTTCCGGAGACACCACCATGATAAATATACGTTCCGTTTCATTGCGCGCTGCCGCTTTGTCCGCGCTGCTATTGTCATCGTCTTACGCGTTTGCGCAGCAATCGCCGGTCAGCAACATACTTCGGGTGCGCGGTGCGGTGGAGAGCCTCGATGGCGAAACGCTGCATGTGAAATCGCGCGACGGCGCGGATGTGGTGCTGCATCTGCCGGCTGATGCGGGCGTGGCGGGGGTTGCGAAGATATCGCTCGCCGATGTGAAGGTCGGCTCATATATCGGTGTAACCTCTGTACCGGATGCCGACGGCAGCCAGAAGGCCGTTGAGGTTCATGTTTTTCCGGAAGCCATGCGCGGGACCGGCGAAGGTACCCTGCCGTGGGACCTTAAGCCCAAGAGCAGCATGACAAACGGCGCCGTCGATGATCGCACTGTCGCGGGCAATGATGGCCACACCCTCACGGTGAAATACAAAGGGGGCGAGCGAAAAGTTCTGGTGACGCCGGAGACGACCGTTGTGACTTTTGTTCCGGCAACACGCTCCGAGATCAAGGCCGGAACGCCGATATTCGCGATCGCTGCGAAAAAACCCGATGGCACACTGGATGTTTCGCGCCTGTCCATCGGTCGCGATGGTGTTTCGCCGCCGATGTGAAACAGGGATTGTCAGCCGTCATTGCGAGGAGCCATTAGCGCGTCTTCGTCGCGCTATGGCGACGAACAATTCAGCTTTTGAGAAAGATGGATTGCTTCGCTCGCAATGACGTTAATTCCTTGGGCTGCTCACCGCATTGGTCTGCAGATAGTCCGTCAGCACATGGCGATCGATCTGGTCGATACGATTGATGCCGGTGAGGCCCATGGTTGTGCTCAGCTCCTTGCCGATCAGGTCGAGCGCCAGTTCAACGCCCGCCTGTCCGCCCGCGCCAAGGCCGTAGATATAGGAGCGGCCGATCATGCAGGACTTCGCGCCAAGCGCCAGCGCGCGCATCACGTCCTGACCGGTGCGGATGCCGCCGTCGAACATGATTTCGGTTTGAGAGCCGACATCCTGCACGATTTCCGGCAGCACCGAAATCGATGAAGGTGCGCCGTCAAGCTGGCGGCCGCCGTGGTTCGAGACCACGATGGCTTCCGCGCCGGTCTTCACCGCTTCGCGCGCGTCGACCACGTCGAGAATACCCTTGATTATGAGCTTGCCGGGCCAGATCGAGCGGATCCACTCGACATCCTTCCAGTTCAGCGACTGGTCGAACTGCGACGCGACCCACTCTGATGTCGATCCGAGATCGCCCGCGCCTTTCACATGGCCGGTGATGTTGCCGAAGTTTCGGCTCTTGCCCTTGAGCATGCCGATCACCCAGCCCGGCTTGGTCGCAAAGTCGATCAGGTTTTTCAGCGTCGCGAGTTTGGGCGGCACGGTCAGGCCATTCTTGACGTCGGCGTGGCGCTGGCCGAGCACCTGCAGATCGACGGTGAGCACCAGCGCGCTGCACTTCGCGGCGATGGCGCGCTCGATCAGTGCTTTCGCGAAGCCGGGGTCCTTCATCATGTAAAGCTGGAAC
>CAZQMD010000200.1:0-9369 GCA_964594185.1 uncultured Afipia sp.
TCAAGGCAAAGGTAAGAATCAGGAAGCTAGAGATCTCTATCGAATCTTCCAGCAGTGTTGGGCGGGTGTGAACGGCCGCGCCCAGCGGTCGCCTGCGTCGCTGAACGACATAGCGCAACAGCAACTGCATCTAGCCGCGCACTTTGTACCGTTGACGAAAGCCGAGGCACTTGCCCTCGAAAATTTCGTTGAAGTGAAACGGGTCCCCGAGCGTCCGAAAGGTGTTGGCCGCCGTCGCGGTGTTTAATCCCGCTATTCACACCACGCCTTTACCGATTTGTTCCCGCACGGGCGGACGGCAAGCCGTCTGGCTCCACCTCGGCCCAATCTCGGTGCCGAGGCGCAGCACCGTGCAAGGATTCGGTAATGAAGATCAAGGTGACGGACGACAATCTGACGAAGATCTGGGATGCTTTGGACGAGGCCAACGGGAACGCGAAGAAGCATGTCGCGCTCCCCGGTGATGTTTTCGGCCTGGCGATCAAGGCCGAGCAGTCCCTGAGCCTCAGCGGCCTTCCCGTGCGGGCGCGCGTCGGCGCCAGGGTGGTGTGGCATGGCGCCGGGGCCTCCGCCCTCGCCTACCGCTACAAGATGGCGCGGACCCGTATCACCCTGACCCGTGGCGTCAAGGGCTGGTTCATGACCGACGTCCAGCGCGTCGGAGTGCACCCGAAACAGTCCGAGCACTACCGCATCAGCATCTCCACCGCCCAGCGCGACCGCATCGTCGCGACGGCGCTGCGCACCTTCGAGGTTCGCAACGCTGCCGCCGAAGTCAACGCCGGGGCGCCGACCTAGACACGGGCTAGTCACATGGACATGAACTTCGACTCCAATCCCGAGCATAAAGAGCAGTCCGACGAGCCGGAGCCGCGCATCTCGAAGGCCCGCCTGAAGCGGGACGGCTGGCGGGAGGTGCGGGCCTTTATCGAGCCGACCGAGCCGCCGACTGGCACGACGAATGAGAAGCCGGGAGCTCGGACCGACGCCGAGAGGAAGGCTGATCAGCGCCAGCGTCAGCTGGCTGAGGGCCTGAAGCAGATCAACGTCGTCGCTCCCGAGGACGATGATGCCCGCGTCCTCATCATGCAGGTCGCGAAAGCGATCAGGTCGAGGGCCGTCCGCCGCGACATCGCTGCCATTCTGGCCGACCGCGATCTCGTGAAGATTGGCCGGAGGGTGAGGCGTCTGCGCGGCGACGCGGCCGATCAGGTCCGCGCGCTGCTGAAGCTTTAGACGCCATAACATGAAGGGATTCACACCGATGAGGAAAGTCTACTTCGCCCAGCCGCTGTTCGACCAAAACAGTCCGGATTTCGAACACCTTCGGAGCCTGCCCGACAAGTTCACGCTGAACACTCCCGGCGCGCGGCTGGCGTTGGCGCTCAACTACTACACGGTCGAGGCCTACGCGCGGGAAGCAGATCGGGATGCGGCATGCGGCATGACCGCCCACCCGGACATCATGTACGTGCCCACTGATGAGGTCTCCGCCGAGGAGACCGATATGATCGGCTGCGGATATCCCATCGGCCATCCGGATTTCGAGAGGGTGCTCGATCCGATCTTCTCCCGGCTGGTCGAACGTTTGATCGGCAAGATGATGGCCGCCGGCCGGAACGCAAAAGGTCCGATTGCCATGGAAGCGCTGTCCGTTGCGCGGACGCGCTACACGATCGAAGCCATCGCCAATCGCGACAGCATTCGGTTCGAGGTTGATGGTCTGGCCGTGTTCGAGAAACGCGAACGCGCGACGATCAACGCTACGTGCGCCTTTCTTGAGGAAAGGCTCCATCTTCACCTCCTCCCGACGCCGACGAAGCTGAAGGCTCATTAGATCCACAGCACAGCGAAGCGCATCGTCAGCCTGGTGACAAACTCAACAAGAGAACGACAATGAATGAACTCACCCTCGATCCTACCATCCTTCAAGCAGGGCCGCTGGACTGCTGGCCGATCCAGGAGAAGGGTCGTTCCGCGCTCCCCGCCTGCTTCGACCTGACGCTCGGATCGGGTCTTCTCACATTGACCCACGCGGCGATGCCGGACTGGGTCATGGTGTCGACCGAGCACATCCGCATCGCGATGCCCGAAGCCGCGAACATCACCCGCCTCCGTGAGGCGCTGGGTATCGGAGGCATTCTTCGCTCGGCACTAATCGACTTGCGATGGGCCGCGATCTCCGACCGGGGGATCCTCACCGCGTGCGGCGAGGTCAAGAAAACTCTGCAGAGACTCGCCGACCAGCCGGACGGCCGTGGCGCCGATCCCGTTGACAACGAATTCGACGATCCGGTGATGCAGCCGTACGATCGCTGGTGGTATGGCGTCGACCGCAAGGGAAACGAAGCCTCGATCGACAAGCCGCAGGTATTGGCGTTCCCGATCACGCACGTCAACCGTGCGAGGGAGCGCAATCCCAACCTTGTCATCAATGAATTGTATGACCTGCTGGAGGACGGCCACAGCCCGGTCATGGCCAAGATCGGCATACCCAAGAACAGCGCCGACTACCCGGAAGCGCGCGCCGAATGGATCGAAATCGCGATCGAGTCTCTCGTGGCTAACATCGAGGAGGCGGTGAAGGGCTGGCCGGTCCTGCCGGGTGAGCCGTTCCAGCAGCTCGTTTGGGCCGGCGACGACATGTTCTTCATCACGCTCGACACCATCGATGGCGTGACCGTGGCCTCGGCGACGGCATCCAGGCAGTCGCTGGAGGAGTTCAGCCTGGAGGTCCACAGGGTTGGGCACATCCATCTGGCGCGAGGGCTCGCGATGCTGCACCGGGCCGTTGTGTCCTGAGTTGCCGTCAGTCCCAAGACTAAGTCCAGCAACTCGAGCCGACGCTGCGGCTGGCGCGCACAAACATACAGTATATTCAGTAGGAGTAGGCAACATGGCACACCGCAGCGACACGGAGGACGGGCGTGAACCGACGGCCAATCACGGGCAGCTCGATCGGTCCGAGGCCCGTGAGCGCGACCTCGTCACGCGGTATCAGCACATTCGGAGCCACATGAACGTGACGGCGGCGCTGCGCAGCCTCGACCGAATCGACAACGCAGGGTTCCGGGCGGTGCTGGCACAACTCGCCGACCTCGGCGTGATCATCGGCGCCGACGCCGTTCTCCCCGAAGACCTGGCGCGCCGGCATGACAGATTGGGACTGACGCTGGTCCTTGCCGGAGCCGCGCCGCTGATCTGGCTCAATCTGTTTAAGCACGATAGCGTCGCCGCTCTGGTCGATACCGTTGTCCATGAAGCTGTTCATGCCACGATCCGGCGTCTCGGCCGTCTCCCGCGTACGCCGGAGCCCGACGAAGCGATCGCTTCCTATGGCGAAGAAGTCGTCGCTCTCGCCGGTGCGAACCTCATTCTGCGCAAGATCGCCTTTCCCGCGCATCACGAAATCGCGCAAAACATGATCGGGCTCGCCAAGTGCCGGATGGTTCTTCACGAGCTTGGATGTAGCGAACAGTTCGTGCGGGATCGACTGGCCGAAGCCGAGCTCGCCGCCGACTTCTTTACGGATTTCGGCATCAACGTCGCCCGTCCCAGCCTCGAAGAGATCCAGTCGCGCCCGCGTCGCAAGTAGCGGCGTGCAGTGGATAGCCGAGAACAAGCGATACCCAAAAAAGTAGTTGAGGAGCCACGGCCAGTGAACAATTTCCCCAGGATCCTCGAAAAGCTCAAGAAGCTCGCCGCCGCGTGCCGCGCCGAGATCGGGGCCTCCGATCGCCCGCTCGACGCCATGCCGGTGCAATGGGTATTGCCGTTCTTTTTCGTGCATCCGAACCAGGCCGAGGGTTGGTGGCTACAGGTTGGGTCCGAGGTCTGGGCGCGGATTGGCCGTCTGGAGCAGGAGCCGGAGCCGCTTATGATTGCCGAGGCGGAGCTGCAGAAGACGCCATTCGCGCTGTCGCACGCGGAAATGCAACAATTCCGGAATGGTCCGCTGCTTCGGATGTTGTCGCTGGTCGATCTGCGGCTCGCACGGCAACGAGGTGGACGGCTCAAGCGCCAGGTCGAACTCGCCATGCGGGAGGCATTGGAGTTCGAGGTATTTCGGCGCGATCCGGAAATTGGCGCCCTGCTCTCCTGCATGCAGGCGCAATTCGATCACGTTGACGTGCCGGTGATCAGGGGCGCCGGCTTGACTACACTGGCAGAGCTTGCCTGGGTCCCCGGGATCCCCACCAAGGGGAAGGCTGCAGACGATAGCACCAGTGAGGGAGATCGCCGCCTTGCGTTGTTTGAGACACTTCGGGCGGAAGGCGAAAAGCTCGCAGTGGACCGGTTTCCGGGGCTGACCGAGCCGGCCGAGGCCGAGGCAGCCGTCATCGCGCAGATTCGCGCTCTTGCTGGCACTTCCCGGTCGCGAGCGGAATTCGAAGATGCGATCCAGGCCGCGGCGAACTGGGTCCATACGTTGGCGAAGGCGTGCGTTCATACAAAGGACGTCGCGGAGGAAAAGCACCAGCTCGCCAAGCGCGCGAAGGACGTTGAAGCGTTGAAGCGGCCGCCGACGGGCAAAAATCCCTTTGACCGAGAGCCGATGACTCGCGGGCAGCACGAGCTGTTCACGAGAAACGAGTTTTCGGCACTCGAGCTGGCATTCATCGCGGTGGCCGCCGACGTCGATCCAAACCTGGTCACCGTCAATCACGTGCTGGCCACCCCGGAGTTCCGGCTGGCGCGCAAGCTAGGCCAGATCGGCCGCGGACATCAGGCCGTCCTTGATTTGGAGGAGATCAAGGATCTGAACGAGCTGATCTTGGGCGAACAGGGGCATGCCGAGGGCGCGATGTACCGCGAGGTTCACCGCTATCTGGCCGAGTGCACCCTCGACATCTTGGCTCTGCCCGGAGGAAGAGATCGTCTGAATGATGCGATCGCTCAGGGGCAGGAACTCGCTGTTCCGGATTAGGCCTCGTCCTGCCGGCGGCGTTGCAAGGTCGATTTTGGACCTCCCGCGCCATTAGCTCATTCATTTCCGAGACGGGTGACGGCGGATCGGCTCCTCTGGTTGCGGATCGCTTTAGATCCCAACCGAGAGGAGATCATGTCGAAAAAGATGCGCAACCCCGCCGAGGGAGTGTTCCTGCCGTTGAGGCTGCCCGCGGCCGCGATCATCACGCAGGACAAAGGTGGCGATGGAAAAAGCCTGGTCGGGCACGCGCTCTCCGAGCGCGCGCGGATCGCCGACATCCCCATCGGTATCGTCGAGGTCGACACCCAGGGGAAGTCGCTGTCGGTCCTGGGGCCGCATGTGGTCTCCATCGCGACCGACGCCAAGATGGCGCGACGCGATCCCAGCGCCGCTTTGCGTGCCCTGACACCCCTGTATGACACCCTCGAGACGATCGCCAAGGCCGGTGGCCTCAGCGTGGTCGAGTTCGGCGCCAATGAAGCCGGCCGGGGTGCTTTGTGGGCGGGGATGGTGGAGCTGCAGGAGGACCTCTCGGCGCTCGGCGTCGAGATCTTCGTGATCACACCGTTCACCGCTCAAGCTGAGTCGATGCGTCGCGGCGCGAAGTCGGCCGCGAGCTTTCTCGAAGTGCTTCCCGACGCCCGCCTGGTCCTGATCGAAAACCAGCGTGACGGTGCGGTGAGCGACCTGCATCCGGCGAGCGATGCCGCGGATGCGTACCGCACCTCGATCCTGCCGCTCGCCAAGAACGCGATCACCCTCCGCATGCCGATGATCGAGGCGGGCAGCTGGCGGCCTTTTGAGGCGCGCGGGGCGCGCCTCGTCGATGCCGTGACGATGCCGATCGACGAGGTCATGAAGGTGACGGGCCTGCCGCGACCGGAGGCCAAGATGATCCGCGGCGATGTCGCGGCCTGGTGCTCGGAGATGTTTTCCGAGTTCGACAAGCTGATCGTCTTCGAGGGTGACAAGAATGGCCAATGAGGAATTCGAGGACGTGGTCGCCGCGGCTACGGCCGATGCTTCCGCCAGCCGCAAGGAGCTCGGCTGCAGCTATGCAGTCGAGTTCCGGGAAAATCCCGAAAGTTTCGACCCCCGCAAGCTCATCCCGCTCGGCAAGGAGGGCCTGCTGACCTTCGTCGCGACGGTGAACGTGCCCGCGCACGGGCTCGGCCCCGCGAATGAGCCCGAGGCCGAGGTCGAACTCATCGAGCCGGGTTCGGTCGATCGTGGCTGGCGCGACAAGCAGAACGTGCCGCTCCCGTTCGAGATCTCCGCCCTGCTGTTCGGTGCGGTGGCGGGGATCGCGATCGTGTTCGGTTCCGCAATCGCATGGACCATCTGACACCGAGAAGATCCATCATGAACAATCCCATCCGGCTGTTTCGGTCGGCCCTCTTCGTGGCGTTCGGCGCTGGCCTGATTACGCTCGTTGCTGGCGTGATTTCGCTCTTTCTGGTCGCGCCGCCGACCGTCGAGGTGCTGTTCCACGGCAATGTCAGCCTGGCCAGCGAGATGGCCATCGACGAAATTCTTCAGAACCTTCGGGGCGAACGGTGCGGTTATCTGAGCTGGCCGGTTGTATGCCGGCTGGATTGGATCCGGGCCATCACAGTGCAGTTGTTGGACTCGCCGATCGGAGCGAGCCGGCTTGCCATGATCGGTCTTGGCGTTCTGGCGGCAAGCGGGTTTGCGTTCTGCTTCGCCCATGCCGATACGCCACCGATCGAGAACCTCACGGTTAAGCGCGGTCGCCGCATCGAAACAGGAACTTATGCCACCCGCGCGCTGCGACATGCGATCCATACTGTCGGCAGACCGCAGAAGCATGATCTGTGGCTCCTGCCGCAGGTGCAATTGAACACCGCCTCGACCGGGCGCAACATCCTGCTGGTCGGCACGCAAGGCTCAGGCAAGACCGGGCTGTTGAGAGCGTTCGCCGACCAGTGCCTCAACAGTCTCAGCGGTCGGACGTTCGTGTTCGACGCGAAGGGGGACATGTTGGCCGGCTTGCCTGTGGACTCGATGATCCTGGTGGCGCCTCAGGATGCGCGCGGTTGGGCCATCGACGTCGGCCGCGAGATTACAAATCTGCTCGTCGCAAGGGAGTTCGCCGCGAAATGCGTTCCGCTCTCCGAGCAGGACCCGATGTGGGGCCATGCAACGCGGAGCATCCTGGCCGACATCGTCATGGCGCTCCGCGCGCGCTCCGGGGAGGTGTGGGGCTGGAGTGACCTTGCCGAGGCGGGGCTCTCCTCGGCCGCCGACATCCGCCGGATGCTGCTTGAGAGCGGCGGCAAGAGCGCTTCGCTGCTGAATTTCGGCGAAGATCCCGAAGAAAACCGCACCGTCATGTCCATCCTGATCACGCTCTGGGTGGCGGTGTTGAGCGTGATCGAGCCGCTCGCGCGTGCGTGGTCGGAGGTCGCCCCCTCGCGCCGGTTCACGGTGCGTGACTGGCTGGCGCCTGGTTCGCGGCTTCCGCGTGCACTGCTGCTGCAGAAGTCGGGCGACTATCCCGAGCTCTCCTCCACGGTCGGCAGCTTCCTGGCGGAGCGGGTCGCCGCGGCGGCCCTTGCATCCTCTCGCCGCCGCCCCGGCACCGAACGGCTGACTATGCTGCTCGATGAATTCCCGGAGGTGCCGATCGAGCGCCTGCCACGGCTTCTCGCGCTCGGGCGCGGGCTGCACGTGAATACTATCGCAACCGTGCAGGATCTCGGCCAGATCACTGCCCTCTTCGGCCAAGAGCAAGGCTCGGTTGTCGAATCGCGTTTCGGAATCCGACTGGTGCTTCGTTTGGAGCCGGGCGAAACTGCAAGGCGCATCTGCGAGGTCTGGGTCGGACGACGTCAGATCCGGAGGCGCCGGGATGCCACCGTTGAGGAGCTCGCCAGAGGCATCACGAAACCGATGGAGACCGTTTGGGAGGATACGATCACTCCCGACGTCCTGTCGGATACGCTTGGCGTGTTCGAGTCATCAACCGGGAAAATGATCCGTGTGCTGGCGACAGGCTTTCCGACACTCGCCATCGTCGACGTTCCGCTAACGACCTGGGCCGATCGGCGCGAAGCCCACGTCCCAGCGCCCTGGATTGCCGAAGCCCGGATGGTGGGCCGGCAAAGGGCGGAGCCGGCCTAAAATGGGCTCTTGCGAAATAGTTCATTCATTTCCGAGACCCCTAGTACCAGGCGCTCTAATTGGAAGGCCTCCCATCTGGAGGCCTTTCTTTCGTGGTTGCGACCTGGAATCCAGCGGCGGCGAGCACGTACTACACGCGTCAGCGTGAGACCGAGTATTACGCGGGCAGCGGTGAGCCGGCCGGCATCTGGTACGCGCCTGCCGGGGATTTTGCTGTCGTGGACGGCTCAGTCGTCGACCGCGCCACCTTCGATCGCCTCTATCAGGCGCTCGACGAAAACGGCATATCGTTGCTCGAGCAGCTGCGGCGGCATAGGGATCGCACGCCCGCCTTCGACATCACGCTCAGCGCACCACGGTCGGTCAGCCTCGTTTGGGGCCTTGGATCGTACGATACAAAACGCCTGATCGAAGCGGCACAGCAAAATGCCGTTCGTGCCACGCTGGCGATGCTTGAACGCGAGGCGACCTGGGCACGCCGCGGATTCAACGGGACTTTTCTGGAGAAGGTGGCGCTAACGGCGGCGACGTTCCGGCATGGGGAAAGCCGAAAAGCCCAGCACAGCGACGGACGTGTATTTGCCGATCCTAATTTGCACACGCATTGCGTGTGTCTCAACATCGCAACGCGTCAGAGCGATGGCACGGTCGGTGGACTGCATTCGAAAGTCATCCGCGACTTCAAGATGGCAGCCGGCGCGACCTATCACGCCGCGTTGGCGCACGAGCTCGAGAAGGTCGGTTTTGCGATCGACCGTATCGGCAAGAACGGCGTCTTCGAAATCGCCGGCGTCGATGATGCCTCGATCAAGTATTTCAGCGCACGGCGCCAGGAGATCGAGGAGGAACTCGCTGAACATGGCGTCACCAGCGGTGAGGCAACCGCGCTGGCCGCCGCTATCGCCAAAGCGACGCGAAGCAGCAAGCGTGACAATGTAAGCTTCGGGCGGGAGGAGGTTTGGCGCGACGCCGCGCAATCGCTGGGCCTCGACACCGCATCGTATGCCGAGAGCTTGAGGGACGCCTCGAAGCTGCTTGATCAGAAGGCGGGCGAGCGGCTTCTCTCCGACCGGTTGGTCGCGCTGCCGGCGATTCTCACCGAACATGAGAGCGTCATTGAGCGGCGGGAGCTTCTGCGTTCCGTCTCTGCCGCCCTGGTCGGCACCGGCTTGCCGGCCGAGCGCGCCGAAACCGAGCTCACCCGCCTGCTGAGCCAGCGAGTGTTTCTGGAAATTGGGCGTGATGCGCTTGGCCTGCCCTGCTACTCGACCCCCGAGATGCTCGCGATCGAGCGG
>CAZQMD010000201.1:0-9290 GCA_964594185.1 uncultured Afipia sp.
TCATCGAGCCGTATCTGATCCAGTGCGGCTATCTGCAGCGCACGCCGCGCGGGCGGCTTTTGACCTCGCATGCTTTCAAGCATCTCGGTCTGGCTGAGCCGTCACGCGATCCGTCGCAGTTCGGAATGTTCGACCGCGACAATGACTAAACAGGGTTTCGATATGCTCGACGGATCGATCCGCGACGGCAAACACGTCATGCAGGTGCGTGTCTATTACGAAGACACCGATTTCACCGGCATCGTTTATCACGCCAACTATCTGCGGTTCATGGAGCGCGGCCGCACCAACTATCTGCGGCTGCTCGGCGCGGATCAGCGTGCGCTGTTCGCCGAAGCCGAGAACGAAGCGCCGGGCTTCGCCTTCGTGGTGCGCGCGATGCAGATCGAATATCTCAAGCCTGCGCGGATGGACGACATTCTGGACATTGTCACCGTGCCGGTGGAGGTGAGGGGGGCTTCGATCACGCTCGGACAGGAAGTCCGCCGCGGCGAGGACGTGCTGATCGAGGCGAAGGTCAAGGTCGCGTTCGTGTCGGGCGGCCGCGCCCGGCCGATCCCGAAGGCGCTGCGTATCGCCATGAAAGCGGATCAGGACGCAGTCTGAAGCTTCGCCCTTGACGGATTGTACTGATTGGTACAGGTTTGTACTTATCGGTACAAACAGGAGTAGCCATCATGTCCCGTCCGCCGTTGCCGCCGTTTACGAGAGAGACCGCCGCGCAGAAGGCGCGCATGGCGGAAGACGCCTGGAATTCGCGCGACCCGGTCAAGGTATCGCTGGCCTATACCGAGGACAGCATCTGGCGGAATCGCTCGGAGTTTTTTCAGGGCCGCGCGGCTATTGTCGAGTTTCTCACCCGCAAATGGGCCAAGGAGCACGAGTACCGGCTGATCAAGGATCTGTGGGCCTTCGACCGCAACTTCATCGCCGTGCGCTTTCAATATGAGTGGCATGACGACGCCGGGCAGTGGTTTCGCTCCTACGGCAATGAGCAGTGGGAATTCGACGAGCACGGCTTGATGAAGCGCCGCGAAGCCAGCATCAACGACGTGGCGATCAAGGACGGTGAGCGAAAGTTTCACTGGACCGCGCCGGGTCCGCGCCCAGCAGATGTGCCGGGTCTGGCGCCGGTGCCGAAGTGAGCCTGCTTCCAAAGGATTGAAATGGCGAAAACCGAAACGGCGCGCGACGACATCCTGGCAGCCTTGTCCGAGGTGTTTCGCGCGCACGGCTACGAGGGCGCGACGCTTGCGCTGATTTCGGAAGCCACCGGTCTCGGCAAGGGCAGTCTCTACAACTTCTTTCCCGGCGGAAAGGAGCAGATGGCCAATGAAGTGCTCGCCTCCATCGACCGCTGGTTCAACGAGAAGATCTACACGCCGCTGCGCAACGCATCCGATCCCGAAAAGGGAATTGCGGACATGTATACGGCGACCGGCGACTATTTTCGCTCGGGGCAGCGGGTCTGTCTTGTCGGCGTCGTCGCGCTCGGCGCATCGCGCGATCTGTTCGCCGAGAAGGTGAAAGTCTATTTCGCCGGATGGGTCGATGCGCTCGCGGCCGCGCTGCGCCGTCTCGGCGACGACAAGGCGGACGCGCGCCGCAAGTCGGAGCAGGCCGTGCTCGAAATTCAGGGCGCTCTGGTGCTGGCGCGCGCTTTTGACGATGCAAAGGTGTTTTCGCGCGCGTTGAGGGAATCGGAGCGCAGGCTGCTTGACTAACATTCGTCATTGCGAGGAGCGTAGCGACGAAGCAATCCATGCTTCGCTTTTGAAGAGTGGATTGCTTCGCTTCGCTCGCAATGACGAAACGTCTTTCGTTACGCCGCCGCTTTGTGACGCGCGACCTCGGCCTTGTAGAGTTCGAACTCTTCGGCGAGCGCTTTCGTCACACTTGGGCGAGTCTTGAAGCGATTGAGATAGTCGTTGATCGCAGGCCACTTCTTCAGATCGATCGGCGGTGTCGCCATGGTCCAGTTCAGCACGGTGCCGAGATAGGCGTCGGCCACGCTGAAATGATCGAGCAGGAATTCGCGGCCCTCAAGATAGGTGTTGAGATAGTCGAGCCGCGAAAGTCCCTTGGCGAGCGTGTAGGCGTGCACATCGACAGGCGCTTTGCGGTCGAGCAGGGTGACGAACAGGCCTTTGTGCAGTTCGGTGCCGATAAAACACAGCCACTGATGCAACCGGCTGCGTTCGATCCCTGCGCCTGCTCCCAATCCGGCATCCGGGAAGCGTTCCGCGACATACTGAAGGATGGCGGCGTTCTCGGTCAGGACGAGGCCGTCATCGGTGCTGATGGTTGGCACGAGGCCGAGTGGATTCACACTGCGGAAATCGGAATTGTCCTGCAGCACCTTCTTCGATTTCGGATCGACCTCGAGATAACGGGCATCGGCCCCGGCTTCATACAGGGCGATGCGGGTTGCCATCGAACAGGCGAGCGGAGAAAAGTAGAGGTCCATGATGCGTCTCCTTGGTTGAAGTCGGGGCGTTCTTGATTTTTATACCGTTCCGCATAAATTAAACGCGGTCAAGAGAATTATTTGCGATATGGTACAAAAAAAGCAGAAGCCGCCCAAAGCGGAGACCAGTGCGCCGAAAAGGCGCGGGCGTCCGCGTGCCTTCGAGCCGGATGTCGCGCTCGGTAAAGCCATGGACACGTTCCGCGATGGCGGTTTTGCCGCGACGTCGCTGGACGATCTCAGCGAGGCGATGGGTATCAACCGGCCCAGCCTTTACGGGACCTTCGGCGACAAGCGGGATCTGTTTCTCAAGGCCTATGAGCGCTATCGCGCCGAGATGGCTGCAACCTTCGCGCCTGCCTTCGATCCGAAGCTGACGGTGCGGCAGATGCTGGAGAAGATCTACGCCATCGCACTCGATGTTTACCTCGCGGGAGAAAACGGCCCGCGCGGCTGCTTCACGGTGATGACGGCGACCTCCGAGGCGATGGCCGATCCCGAGATTCGCCCCCTGGTGCAGAAGGCGCTCGGTTCGACCCAGCGCACCCTCGCCAGGCGGTTTCAGTTGGCGATTGAGACCGGCGAATTGCCACCCACGGCGAACGTGCAGGTGCTGTCGCAGATTGCCTCCTCGACCATCGATGCGCTGGCGATCCGCTCCCGTGCCCGGCTGCCGCGCCCCGAGTTGGAAGCCATTGCGAAGGGCACCGTGGACCTGATCTGCGGTCCGGAACGGTAATGGCTTAGTGACTGCGGCGCAGTCCTCATGTAAAATGGCTTTACATGAGTAAGAACCCGACATGAGCTGGCACAAGAACCGCGGCCGCCGCGAAGGCGGCTATCATCACGGCAATCTGAAGGAAGCGCTGGTCGCGGCCGCGCTCGACCTGATCGCCAACAAGGGGCCCGCGGGTTTCACCTTCGCCGAAGCGGCGCGCTCTGCCGGTGTCAGTCCGGCCGCGCCCTATCGTCATTTTCGCGATCGCGATGAGTTGCTGGCCAGCGTTGCGCAACAGGGCTTCGAACAATTCGAGGCGCAGCTTGCCGCGGCATGGGACGATGGCCGCCCCGATACGCCAACTGCTTTCCAGCGGATCGGCAAGGCGTATCTCGCCTTCGCACGCGAGAATCCTGCTTATTACTCGGCCATGTTCGAGTCCGGCGTTCCGATTGAAACCAATCCCGCGCTGTTGCTTGCGGGCGAGCGCGCATTCGCAGTTATTCGCGCAGCTTCCGAACGGCTTGTCGCCATGGCGCCTCCCGGGGTGCCGCGTCCGCCTGCGATGATGATGGCGCTTCATATCTGGTCGATGTCGCATGGCATCGCGTCGCTGTTCGGACGCGGCGATGCGGCGCGGCGCAAGCTGCCGATGTCGCCGGAAGACCTGCTCGAAGCAGGCGTGCTGATTTACCTGAAGGGTCTCGGTTTCCCGACAGATCAGCACCGGCCTGCCGCGCCCTCCAAATAATTCCCGGAACTCGCGGGCGCTCCCGCTTGACAAAAACCCAGCCTGGTTTATCTATGTAAATGTTATTTACATTCACGGAAGCGTGAAAACTGGGAGGACGCCGATGGCGAACACCGCAAACGCCAATACTGCACGGCTCGACCGATGGGGCCGCCTGGACTGGGCGGGACCGCACCACGACAACTACGACTCGCGGCGCGACTGGCAGCCGCGCTTTCATCCGGGACGGATCATCCTGATCGTTGCCGGTTTCATCATCTGGTGGCCGCTGGGTCTGGCCGCTCTCGCTTACTCACTCTGGAGCAGAAACATGGGTTGCTGGTCTCACGATCGTCACGGTCGCTTCGCCGACAAGATGGAACGCATGCAGTGGAAAATGGAGCGGATGCGCAGCCGTATGGAAGGCCGCGGATTCTACGCGCCATCGAGCGGCAACCGCGCCTTTGACGAATACCGCATGGAGACGCTGCGCCGTCTCGAGGAAGAGCAGACCGAATTCAAGGATTTCCTCGATCGCCTGCGTCACGCCAAGGACAAGGAAGAGTTCGACGCCTTCATGGCGCAGCACAAGCAGCGTCCGACTCCGCCGAACGATCAGCCGTCTCAGGGCTAAGACAGCCCCCGTCTCCCTGACTGGCTAACGCAACCGCCTACTTCTTCGCGAAGTGGGCGGTTTTGTTTTGGGCGATCAGATCATGGCTTTGCAGGCTGCGATGAGGGGATAGCTCGTGCTTTCATTTGAAACCGGACTTCGATCGCAATCTTGAGCAGGACAAGAATGATCAGCGGCGCGGTGGTGCCGATGGCCTGCACAATGAATGCGCCGCCGAGGATCGCGACATGCATGATCACGATGCGCTGATAGAATCCGCTCATGATTTCGCCGGTGTCCACGCCGGTCGGCGGCTGTTTCGCGAACACGAAGCGGTTGATCGCGTCGTTGATGAAGATCGCGCCCTGACCGACGAACAAAGCCAGCAGAGGAATCCACAAGTCCTTGCCGATCACGATCAGGCGGATGAAATCCCGCGCATCGTGAATTTTTCCGGCCCACGGCCCAGCGAATAGCGTGTAGATGAAAAGCATGTGCACGGACATGAACAGTCCGGCATGCACGGTGAAAAATCCGGCCAGTGCGAGCGACCCGGCGATGCTGCGTCCCGCGACTGAGCCTGGATCGCGAGACATCGTCGCCGCCCGCACGATGGTCCAGAATCCGATCACCGCGGTTTCAAGGCAATAGAGACATAGCAGCACGAAGACGTCCCAGCCCCAGAACAGGATTCCCGCCAGCGGCACAAGATTCGAAAGAATCAGAATCGCGGATACGGCTATGCGCTGCTTGCGCGGGGTGGCTTTGGCCGGCGGCGCAAGCAGCGTCATCGTCCGGCGCTCCGCGCGGACACGCTCGAATGTCTCGTCCTGAGTCTCAGTATGATCATTCTACCTTTGTTAAGGTTGCAATTGATAAAAATTACAACCGGGTGATTCGAGACCGGCAACGGCGCCGGAAGACAGGAGCAGGTGCAGATGAATGGCGAGAGCGCGATCTCACGGCGGCTAAGCTTCAATATGATCGACGCAACGACGGGAGAGACGCTGCGGCAATGGAAGTCGTTCGTGCTTGCGGAAATGGCTCCTGTTCTCGACGGCTTTTACGATCACGTCTCCAAGTTTTCCGAAACGTCGACATTTTTCAAGAATCGCGCCCACATGATGCACGCCAAGGACATGCAGTTGAAGCACTGGGCCATCATTCTCGATGGGCGCTTCGACTCTGTCTATGAATCGTCGGTGACGAAGATCGGCGAGGTGCATAACACGCTCGGTCTTGAGCCGCGCTGGTACATCGGCGGGTACAATACGCTGGTGTCGGGGGTTTTGGCGGCCATTGCGGAGCGCCTCCCGGTCGGCAAGTTCGACAGGAACGCTGCTGCGAAAAAGGCGGCCTTGCAGCAGGCCGTGGTCAAGGCCGCGATGCTGGACATGGATCTGGCGATTGCAGTGTACATCGAGGCGGGACGGCGCGATCGCAAGCAGACGCTCGAACGCCTGGCGACGGATTTTGAAAAGGCCGTGGGCGGCGTCGTCGACATGGTCGCATCTGCCGCCACGCAGCTCGAAGCTTCGGCGAAAAGCATGGTGGCGACCGCAGAACGCACGGCAGGCCAGTCAAAGGTCGTTGCCGGTGCCTCGCTGGATGCAACTACAAATGTGCAGGCTGTCTCGGTCGCGGCCGAAGAACTCACCAGTGCTGTCACCGAAATCAGCAGGCAGGTGAGCGAGTCGACCCGCATGGTCGGCAAGGCGACGACATCGGCCGACGAAGCCGGGACGACCATGAACAGGCTTTCCGAAGGCGCGCAGAAGATCGGCACCATCGTCGATCTGATCACCAACATCGCCGCCCAGACGAATTTGCTGGCGCTCAATGCCACGATCGAGGCGGCGCGCGCCGGCGATGCGGGCCGCGGCTTTGCGGTTGTTGCGCAGGAGGTGAAGTCGCTTGCCGAGCAGACCGCGAAGGCGACGGCTGAAATCGCCGCGCAGATCGGCGATATCCAAAGTTCGACATCGGAATCCGTTGAAGCGATTTCCAGCATCACCAGCGTTATCAAGTCGATCAACGAGGTGTCCTCCGCGATCGCATCGGCGGTCGAAGAGCAGGGCGCTGCGACCAACGAGATTTCCCGCAACGTGCAGCAGGCCGCACAGGGCACCGGCGAAGTCTCCCGGACCATCGAGGAAGTGACGGCTGCTGCGGGCGAGACCGGCACCGGCGCCAAGCAGGTCCTTTCGGCAGCGGGGGATCTCACCCAGCAGTCCGAATTCCTGCGCGGCGAAGTCGTGAAGTTCCTGCAAACCGTTCGGGCGGCCTGAGCCGCAGGTCTGACCGAATAAGGGCTGGGGTTGACGCGGGCAGGTCAGCCCCTCGTATTCCGGCAGCTTTCCGGTTGCCAGGCGGGCTTTGACGCGCCTATGAATCGCGAATGATCAAGCGCGCGACATCCATCCGCCGGCGCTGGTGGCGATCGGTTTCATGCAGCGGCATCTGGCGCCCGGGCGCCATCTGCTAAGCGCGGCTGCGCTCGCGCTGTTTTCATCGCCCTTAAATCCTTTCAGCAAAGGCCCGTTACCGGGTCTGGTCTTATGGAGACAACACGATGTCTGCAACCGTGCAGTCGTCACTTGCCTTGCCTGTGGCGGCGCTCGCCTGGCTCGGCCGTCAAGGCACGCGCGCCATCGCGGCACTGGTCTTTATCGGAATTGCCGTGCCGCCGCTTGGCGCGGTGCTCAAGCCTTATGTCACCGAAGCGGTGTTCGTGCTGCTGTGCATTTCCTTCATGCGCGTCGATGTTGCCGCGATGCGCGGTTATCTCGCGCGTCCTGCGCTGGTGATCGGCGCCACCGTGTGGAGCGGGATTGCCATCCCGCTGCTGTTCGGCCTTGGCGGAATGGCGAGCGGCATCGATAAAGCTTCACCGGATCTGTTTCTCGGCCTGATGCTTCAGGCGGTGGCCTCGCCGATGATGGCATCGCCCGCGCTGGTCGCGCTGATGGGGCTGGATTCGACGCTGGTACTGATCACGCTGGTAACGAGCACGGCGCTGGTGCCGTTCAGCGCGCCGCTGGTGGTCTGGCTCTTTCTCGGCAACGCCCTGACGCTGTCGCCGCTTGCTCTGGGGCTCAAGCTGCTCGCGATGCTGGCCGGAGCCATTTTTGTTGCCGCCGTGATCCGCCGCCTGATTGGCGCAGAGGCCATTGTCCGTCACAAGCAGCCGATCGACGGGATCAACATTCTTGTCCTGCTGGTGTTTGTCAGCGCGGTGATGGGCACGGTGGCGGCGAGTTTCTGGGCAGAGCCTGTTCGCGTGTTGCTGCTATTGGCATTCGCGTTCGCAGTTTTCGCGGTGCTGCTCGCAGCCACTGTCCTCGTGTTCCGCAGGGTAGGGAAGGAGCGGGCGCTGGCGCTCGGGATGATGGTCTCCCAGCGCAATATGGGCCTCATGCTGGCGGCGACCGACGGGGTGCTGCCGGGCCTCACCTGGCTCTGTTTCGCGCTCGCCCAGTTCCCGATTTACGTCTCTCCGCAACTGCTCAAGCCCCTTGTGCGGCGGCTGAAGCCTTCGTCCGGCGCTGCGCCGTAATTTGGTCCCGAAGCCAGTTCCGCCGGGGCGTTTCCGCTTGGCGTCAGGGCCATTTTCCGGCCCGGAATCGTGCGTGGTAACCCCGCCTTAACCCTGATTAGCGTTTGGTTAGGTGGGCCAAAGCGATGCGGACAGCCCTCGTTTTGACACGTTAGCAGGGGATGCAGACCCCGGCCTCGGGACAGGCCATCCCACGCGACACGAGACCGGAACGGGGCGATCGGCAGCGCTGGCGTTTCGCTGCGACGGTCGTTGTTTGGCGGCGACCATCGCCAGCCGACGCGGGCCGCGTGAAACAGGATAATCGCCTTGAGAGGATACCGATCATGAATCCAGCAGACGTCGCGCAGTCGGCCTTGCCGTTGGCATCCGCCGATGTGTCGCTGATCTCGCTGTTCTGGCATGCGCATTTCGTCGTGAAGACGATCATGCTCGGCCTTCTGGCCTGTTCGGTGTGGGTGTGGGCCATCGCGATTGACAAGATACTGCTGTATTCGCGCACCAAGAAGGCGATGGACCGCTTCGAGCAGGCCTTCTGGTCGGGTCAGTCCATCGACGAATTGTACCGCGCGCTGTCCTCCAAGCCGACGCAATCGATGGCCGCTCTGTTCGTGGCCGCGATGCGCGAGTGGAAGCGCTCGTTCGAGGGTCATTCGCGGTCTTTCGCCGGTCTGCAGATGCGGATCGACAAGGTGATGAGCGTGTCAATTGCCCGTGAGGTCGAGCGGCTGGACCGCCGTCTGCTGGTTCTGGCTACTGTCGGATCGGCAAGCCCCTTTGTCGGCCTGTTCGGCACGGTCTGGGGCATCATGTCGAGCTTCCAGTCCATCGCGGCGTCGAAAAACACCTCGCTGGCGGTCGTTGCCCCCGGCATCGCGGAAGCCCTATTTGCCACCGCCATCGGCCTGATCGCCGCAATTCCGGCGACAATTTTCTACAATAAGTTCACCTCGGAGGTGAACCGGCAGGCCCAGCGGCTCGAAGGTTTCGCCGACGAGTTCTCGGCGATCCTGTCGCGCCAGATCGACGAGCGCGCATAACGTGGATCACGGTTTGGGATATTCGTCATGAGGTTGAAGGCATTATGAGGTTGAAGGCATGGGCATGAGTTTAGGCGGCGGTTCGGGCGGCGGCGGTCGCCTCGGGTGCGCCCCCGCGCAGCTCCTGGCCCGACTGAACCTCCCGCCCCCAGTTGGGGGGCGGGTG
>CAZQMD010000202.1:0-9280 GCA_964594185.1 uncultured Afipia sp.
CCCGCAGGGCACGACGCGGTGAAGATTGCACGATCGAACCGGATCAGGCACGCTGCAAAAAACAAAGCCAATAAAAGACAGGGATCAAATGCCATCTCTTCCCCTCTCCAGCCTGCGCATCGTTGAACTTGGATCGGGCGATACGCTCGGCTACTGCGGCAAGCTGTTTGCGGATTTCGGCGCGGAGGTCATCAAGATCGAGCCGCAGGGCGGCGATCCCGGCCGGCGCATTCCGCCGCTCGCAAATGTGGGCGCCGGACAGGGCGAAAGCCTCACCTTCGCGTGGCTCAACACAAATAAAAAAAGCATCATCGCAGATCCGGAAACGGCGGAAGGCGCAAGCCGCATTCTCGACCTGCTCGCCACCGCCGATCTCCTGCTCGATGCGCGGCATCCTGATGAAATCAAGGCCTCGCAGATTTCGCATGATCGCTTGCGCAAGGCCGATCCCGGCCTCGCCATCACCGCGATTTCGTGGTTCGGCGAACATGGCCCCTATCGCAACTATCTCGCCACTGACTCGGTGTGCCGCAGTCTTGCTGGCCTCGTGAAATTGGTCGGCCCGGTCGAAGGCCCGCCCGTGCTGCCGCGCGACGGACAGATCGGCGTGGTCGGCGGACTGACCGCGTTCATTCCGAGCCTTGCCGGTCTTTATGGACACGAACACGGCGCACGCCGCTTCGCCGTCAACAATCTGGAAGCCCTGCTGCATATCAGTGAATTCGACACCGGACTCGCGCTGGAATCCGGCTTCACGCGTCCGCGGCCCGGCATCAATCGCTTCGGGCGTGGCTATCCCAGCGGAAATTTCCAGACCAAACATGGCTGGCTCGGCGTCACCGTGGTGACGCCCGCGCAGTGGGTCGGATTCTGCAAGATGCTCGACATGCCGGAGCTCGGCGCCGATCCGAAATATTCGGCGACCATCGGCCGCTTCATGCATGCGGACGAACTGAAGGCGATCATCACACCGGCGCTGCTGAAGAAAACCGCGCTCGAATGGTTCGAGATGGGCATCGAGCTGCGGCTGCCGCTTGCGGTGGTGCCGGACATGAAGGAATTGCTCGAACAGGATGTGCATCGCGAACGCGGCGCATTCGGCACCGTCGAGATCGGCAATGCATCGTTCGAAGGCCCGGTGCTGCCGCAATATCTGATCCGCTCGCGGCCGAAACCGAACGGACGCGCGCCGCTGGCAGGCGCTGACGACAAGACGGCTCTCCCCGCGCACAAACGCAAGACGACGCGCGCGGCCACCGCGCAGGATGCGCTGCCTCTCAAAGGCCTGCGCGTCATCGATCTCACCATGGGATGGGCGGGGCCGACCGCGACACGCCAGATCGGCGATCTCGGCGCGGACATTATTAAAGTGGAGTCGTGCCAGTATCCCGACTGGTTTCGCGGCACCGACACGCGGCCGCCCTATCATGAAGAGCGGACCTACGAGAAGACGTACTGGTTCCAGATGAATAACCGCAACAAGCGCGGCATCACGCTGGACCTCACCACCGACACCGGCCTCTCGCTGCTCAAGCGGCTGATGAAGGACGCCGATGCGGTGATCGACAACTACGCTGCCGACGTGATGCCGCGCCTCGGCCTTGGCGTCGAAGATATTTTGAAGATCAATCCGCGTCTCATTGTGGTGACCATGCCCGCTTTCGGCATGACGGGAAAATGGAGCGGCGTGCGCGCCTATGGATCGACGCTAGAACAGGCGTCGGGATTGCCATCCGTCACCGGCGGTCCGGACGATCCGCCGGTGATGCAGCATGCGGCGATCGGCGATCCGATCGGCGGGCTGAATGGTGCCGCCGCGCTGCTGCTCGGCTTCATGCAACAGCGCAACACGGGAACGGGCCAGCACATCGATCTCAGCCAGGTCGAATGCATGCTGCCGATGGTGGCGCCGTCGATTCTCGAACAGTCCGCGACTGGCGCAACGAGCCCGCGTATCGGCAATCGCCATCCGCAACATGTGCCGAATGGATGTTTCCCGACCCTCGGCATCGATCAGTGGCTGACCCTGTCGGTGCGCAACGATGATGAGTGGAAGGCTCTGTGCGGCGTGATGCGGCGGGACGATCTGGCGAACGATCCGTCTCTCGCGACCGCTAAGGGGCGGCGCGAACATGAAGACTCCATCGAGGTCGCGATCCGTCACTGGCTTGCGGACGTGCGGCCCGACATTGCGATGGTGACGTTGCAGAAGGCCGGCGTGCCCGCGGGCATTGCGAAGCTGCCGCAGGATCTGGCCAACGATCCGCATCTGCTCAAGACCGGCCACTGGCAGCCGAGCGACCGGCCTTTCATGGGTCCGCACCTGTTGCCGTCGGTCGCCTATCGCGAAGGCGACAACGAACTGCCCTATGCGATCACCGATCTCGCGCCGACGCTGGGCCAGCACAATCACGAGGTGCTGCGCGAGGTGCTGGGATTGAGTGACGCCGAGATTGAAGACCTCGCGCGCGCTGAAGTGATCGGCACCGAGGCGACCTTGCCGAAACCGAAAAAGAAAAAGAGCGACGGCAAGGCTGCCAGCGCGGCGAGTTAGGCTTACGCGCGTATAGCACTTCACCATCTGTTGTCATGCCCGGCCTTGTGCCGGGCATCCACGTCTTGTGAAAAAAGCCAGAAAGACGTGGATGGCCGGAATAAATCCGGCCATGACAGAACATTTCATTCGGTGGTTATGGATCCCGGCTTTCGCCGGGACGACGCCGTGTAGAATTCATCGATCTTGCCCCACACGCCATTCCGGACAGGACGCGCAGCGGACTGATCCGGAATCCAGAAGAGTTCATCGGAAACAACATCGAGATTCCGGGCTCGCTCGCAAGCGCTCGCGCCCCGGAATGATGGTGAAGGTTTAGCCCTTGCTCCCCATAAACTGCATCACCACCTCGCGGCTGTGCGGGCGCGTGCGGTGTTCGATCAGATAGATCGCCTGCCAGTTGCCGAGCGCCAGCGCGCCGCCGATCACCGGCACTTGCAGGCTGACCGAGGTCAGCATGGTCTTGATATGCGCGGGCATATCGTCCGGCCCCTCGATGGTGTGACGCCAGCCGCCGTCGGCAGGCGCGAGCTGCCGCAGCGATGTGAGCAGATCCGCCAGCACGTCGGGATCGGCGTTTTCCTGAACGGTCAGCGATGCGGAGGTGTGGCGGATGAAAAGACTGACGCTGCCGCTTTTGCCGCCGGTCTCTTTGAGAAAACTCGCGACCTCGCGCGTGATGTCGGTAAAGCCCTCGCCCCGCGTCGGCACGGTCAGCGTGGCGGTAGCGATGGTCTCAATTCCGGTGACAGCAACGGGCGTTCGTTTCATGTCTGCAGTCTTGTGTCGAACGGATCGCTCATGAGGATGCTCAAGAAAAGGGCGCGCGGAAAATCCACGCGCCCGGTCATCCTTAGCATGCATCGCGCATTACATCACGACGCCGTAATAGTCGCTGAGGCCCTTGGTGCGGGTCGCGCTCGCCCAGTCCCACTCGCTGTCGTCGGCATAATGCGGCGCGTCCTTCAGCTTCTCGATCGGCACCATGGTCTGATAGCCGCCGAGTTCGACATTGTATTTCAGCGATGCCCACGGCAGCGGATAGTGATCGTCGCCGATGCCGAGGAAACCGCCGAAGCTGAGAACGGCATAGGACACCTTGCCGGTGGTTTTCTGGATCATCACGCGTTCGATCGAGCCGATCTTTTCGCCATCGGCGCCATAGACCGCAGTTCCCTCGACCTTGTCGCTGCCGATGAGGGATGACGTTTCATTCGATTGCTGAGCCATTGGATTTCTCCATGTGTGAAAACATGGAGGATCAACGGCGACGGGTTGCGCCTGTTCCGTAGCGCCGGAAATTCCACAGCGCCGGGAACCGCGGCGCACGCGGCCTATGGCGAACGCTCCGAAAGGTAAGCCTGATAGGCCCGCTTCATGCCGTCCTCGAGCGAGGTCGTCGCCCGCCATCCGAATTTTGCGAGCTTGCCGACATCCAGCAGCTTGCGCGGCGTTCCGTCCGGCTTCGAGGTAGCGAGCACGGTTTCGCCGGGATACCCGACGGTCCCGGCGACGACGGGGGCAAAATCCGCGATGGAAATATCCTCGCCGGTCCCGACAGTGATCAGGCCGCCTTCCGAATAATTCTTCATCAGATGGATCGATGCGTCGGCCATGTCGTCGACATAGAGAAATTCACGCCGCGGCGTACCGGTTCCCCAGACCACGACCTCGCGCGCGCCGGTCTCCTTCGCTTCGTGAAAGCGCCGGATCAGGGCCGCGACCACATGGCTGTATTCGGGATGATAGTTGTCGCCGGGGCCATAAAGGTTGGTCGGCATGATGCTGATGAAGTCGCTGCCATACTGGTCGCGATAGGCTTCCGCCATCTTCACGCCCGCGATCTTGGCAATCGCATAAGGCTCGTTGGTCGGCTCCAGCGTATCGGTGAGCAGCGAATCTTCGCGCAGCGGCTGCGGCGCCAGCTTCGGATAGATGCACGAGGAGCCGAGAAACAGCAGCTTCTCCACGCCATGCACATGCGCCGCATGGATCACATTGGTCGCGATCAGGAGATTCTCGTAGATGAACTCCGCCCGCAGCGTGTTGTTGGCGACAATACCGCCGACCTTCGCGGCCGCATGAAATACAACCTGCGGGCGCATCGCGGAAAACCACCTGTTGACCGCGGCCTGATCCAGCAGATCGAGGTCGGTCCGCGGCGCAGTCAGGATTTCGGCATCCTCGCGGCGCAGACGGCGCACAAGGGCGCTGCCCACCATCCCGCGATGGCCCGCGACGAACACGCGCTTGCCCTTCAACTCAAACGGTAATGAAGCCATTGGCGATCACATCGATCTTCAGCTGCGAGAGATTGTTTTTCTACAGGCGGCCCATTCGCACCCGCTGGTCCGGCTGTCCACACCCCCATGCGACAAACAGACGTAGATGCGGATAGCAGGAAAGCCAATCGCGCAACACCCGCATATGCTGGTTATGGCATGCCAAAGCAAGAAAAACCGGACGGCCCGGCAATTAAGCATTCCTCTGAAGGGACCAAGACCGGACTTGCAGGGCGCAGATCGATGGACCACAATCCGGCCCACGAAACGGCCCGTGGCGGTACAGGATCGAAAATCCTGGCCACTCATGAGAACAACAGGCCGATCACAAAAGAGAGATTAAGGGAGACAAATATGCGTAAATTGATGATGGCTGCGGCGTTCGCGCTTCCCATGATGGGCGGAGCGGCGATGGCGCAGGACACCGTAAAAATCGGTTACATCGATCCGCTGTCCGGCGGCGGCGCCAGCGTCGGCGAAGTCGGCCTCAAGACCTATCAGTTCCTCGCCGACGAATTGAACGCCAAGGGCGGCATCCTCGGCAAGAAAGTTGAAATCGTTCCCTACGACAACAAGACCAACCCGCAGGAATCCCTGATTCAGGCACAGAAGGCGATCGACGCCGGCGTGCGCTACCTGACCCAGGGCAACGGCTCGTCGGTCGGCATCGCGCTGGAAGAATTCGTCGCCAAATACAACGAGCGCAATCCAGGCAAGGAAGTTCTGTACTTCAACTACGCTGCGGTCGATCCGATCATGACCAACGATAAGTGCTCGTTCTCGCACTTCCGCTGGGACGCGAATTCCGACATCAAGATGGAAGCGCTGACCAACTACATGAAGGACGTTCCGGCCATCAAGAAGGTCTACCTGATCAATCAGGACTACTCCTTCGGCGAATCCGTCCGCACCACCGCCCGCGCGATGTTGAAGGCCAAGCGTCCTGACGTCGAGATCGTCGGCGACGAAAAGCACCCGCTGCTCAAGATCACCGACTTCGCGCCGTATATCGCCAAGATCAAGGCCTCCGGCGCGGACAGCGTCATCACCGGCAATTGGGGACAGGACATCGCCCTGCTGCTCAAGGCCGCGGCTGACGCGGGCCTCAAGGTGAGCTGGTACACCTACTACGCAGGTGGCGCTGGTGGCCCGACCGCGATCAAGCAGGCCAACCTCAACGATCAGGTTTTCGCGATCGCGGAAGGCCATGCCAACATCGACCACAAGCCTTCGCAGGACCTCGAAAAGGCGTTCCGCGCAAAGTACGACGGCCAGACCTTCTGGTATCCGCGCGCAGCCAACGAAATGCGGATGTTCGCCGCTGCAGCGGAAAAGGCCAAGTCGCTTGACCCCGTCAAGGTCGCAGCAGCTCTCGAAGGCCTGGAATTCGAAGTGCTGAACGGCGGCAAGGGCTTCATGCGCAAGGACGACCACCAGTTCTTCCAGCCGATGTACATCGCAGTGTTCGGCGAACCGAAGAACAAGGAGCCGTTCGACGACGAAAAGACCGGCTGGGTCTGGAAGACAGAGGCCAAGATCGACACGGACAAGACCATCCTGCCGACCACCTGCAAGATGACCCGTCCGTAAGAGGTCACTTCAAGTCTTCTTGTCCTTCAATTCCGCTCACCCCGATATCGCCGGGGTGAGCGAGACCTTCACGTATTCGGGGGGAGTGCTGGGGTCGTGCTTGAACTTATCGTCATATCCGCGCTGAACGGTATCCTGTTCGGCATGCTGCTGTTCCTGATGGCCAGCGGCCTCACCGTCATCTTCAGTATGCTCGGCGTGCTGAACTTCGCGCATGCGAGCTTCTATATGCTCGGCGCGTTCTTTGGATTTCAGATCTCGCGCTGGTTCGGCTTCTGGCCGGCCCTCGTAATCGCGCCGATCCTCGCCGGCCTCATTGGCGCGGCGGTCGAGCGCTACGGCCTGCGGCGCGTCCATCGCAACGGCCATGTCGCCGAATTGCTGTTCACGTTTGGTCTGGCGTTCGCGATCGAAGAAATTGTCCAGATCATCTGGGGCAAGAGCCCGGTGGACTTCCGCGTCCCCGCGATCCTCGACTTCCCCGCTTTCACGATCTTCTCGACCAATTATCCCGCCTACAAGATGTTCATGCTGCTGGTCTCGATCGTTATCTTCATCGGGCTGCTCATCGTCCTGAAGCGGACCCGCATCGGCCTGATCGTGCAGGCGGCGCTGACTCATCCGCATATGGTCGGCCATCTGGGCCACAATGTCGGCCGCGTCTTCATGATGGTTTTCGGTGTCGGCACGGCATTGGCCGCGGTCGCAGGCGTGATTGCAGGCCCTGCCCTTGTCACTCAGTCGAACATGGCCGGGCTGCTCGGGCCTATCTTGTTCGTGGTGGTGGTGGTCGGCGGTCTCGGCTCGCTGCCGGGCGCGTTCATCGCCTCGCTGCTCATCGGCCTCGTGCAAACTTTCGCAGTGTCCATGAACGGCTCACTGTCGGAAGTCTTCGGGCCACTCAGCCCGGCATGGGCTTCAACCTGGGTCTCTGACATCTGGAACGTGACGATCGCGCAGATCGCACCGATCATGCCGTACCTTCTGCTTGTGTTGATCCTGATCTTCCGCCCGATGGGCCTTCTGGGGACGCGCGAAACATGAGTGATATCGTCTCGCGCGTTGCGCCTCCGCCACCGTCCGCCAGCGACAAGACCAAATTCTATGGTCTCTGGATTGCGGCAGCCGTGCTGCTGATCATCCTGCCGAAGATTTTCTCGTCGGGCGCTTCTCTCACCACTTTCTCGCTGATCGGCATCTCGATCATCTTTGCGCTGTCCTACAACATCCTGCTCGGCCAGACCGGCATGCTGTCGTTCGGCCACGCGGTCTATTATGGCCTCGGCGGCTTTCTGGTCATCCACGCCATCAACATCATCGGCGGCAACAAATGGCCGATCCCGCTGCCCTTCGTGCCGCTGATCGGCGGCATCACCGGCCTCGTGTTCGCGATCCTGCTCGGCTGGGTCTCGACGCAGCGCTCCGGCACCGCTTTTGCGATGATCTCGCTCGGCGTTGCTGAACTCGTCGCCTCCTCGGCGCTGATCCTGCGCACCTTCTTCGGCGGCGAAGGCGGCGTCTCGGCCAACCGCACCAAGCTGCTGAAGTTCTTCGACTGGAACTTCGGCCCGCAGATCCAGATCTACTATCTGGTCGCGGCGTGGACGCTGATCTGCATGATCGCGATGTACGCCCTCACCCGGACGCCGCTGGGCCGCATGTGTAACGCGGTTCGCGACAATCCGGAACGCGTGCAGTTCGTCGGCTACGATCCGCATGTGGTGCGGTATCTCGCGTTCTGCTTCGCTGGCTTCTTCGCCGGGATCGCGGGCGCGCTGGCCGCCATCAACTTCGAGATCGCGAACTCGGCCTATCTCGGCGCGGTGCAGTCCGGCACGGTGCTGTTCTCGACCTATATCGGCGGCGTCGGCTTCTTCATCGGGCCGGTCGTTGGCGCGATCTTCGTCACCATCCTGTCTCTGGGCCTGAGCGACCTCACCACCGTGTGGCAACTCTACTTCGGCCTGTTCTTCATCCTCGTCGTGGCATTCGCACCCGGCGGCATCACCGGCCTTCTGATGATGCACCGGCCGCTGATCCGCGGCGGCACGCTCGGCAAGGTGATCCCGTCATACCTGATCGCATTCGTCCCGACGCTGGCGCTGCTGATCGGCCTGATGCTCGGCATCGAGACTATCGTGCATTACACCATGAGCCCGCACGAAGACCCGAACATCAAGGCATTCGGCATTCCGTTCAACGCGGCAAGCCCCACAACATGGGCCGTGGCCGCTATCCTGATTGTCGGCGGCTTCATGGTCGCGCGCATGACCTGGAAGCGGGTTGCAACGGCCTGGGATGAAGCGCTGACCGTGGCGCGTGCGAAGGAGATGGCAGCATGACACAGCCAAACGCCATCGACATCCGCGACGTCCAGAAGAGCTTCGGCGTCACCAAGGTGATCCGCGATCTCAACCTCTCGGTCGCGCAAGGCGAACGCCATGCGCTGATCGGCCCGAACGGCGCCGGCAAATCCACCACCTTCAACCTGATCAGCGGCTACATGGCCCCGACCAGCGGCGAGGTGCTGATGCGCGGCGAGCGCATCGACGGCCTCGCCCCTTACGCGATCAACCGGCGCGGCCTTTCGCGCTCGTTCCAGGTCACCAACGTGTTCGCCAACATGACGGTGTGGGAAAACCTGCGCTGCGCCGTACTGTGGGCGACCGGGCACAAATACGCGTTCTGGAAAAGCGTCGACAACCTGCCGGAAGTGCGCGAGCGCACCGCGCAGATTCTGGAAGACATCAGCCTCACCTCGCGGCGCGACGTTCCGGCGGGTCTACTGACCTATGCCGAGCAGCGGGCGCTGGAGATCGGCATCACCACCGCCGGCGGCGCGGATGTCATCCTG
>CAZQMD010000203.1:0-9220 GCA_964594185.1 uncultured Afipia sp.
AGCTGAAGGAAGCGCTGCAGCAGATGTCGGAGGAGGGCGTCGTGCAGGTGTTCCGTCCGCGCGACGGTGCGCCTGCGCTTGTCGGTGTGGTCGGCATGCTGCAGCTCGACGTGCTCAAGGCGCGGCTCGACGCCGAATATTCGCTGCCGGTGGATTTCGAGATCAGCGAATTCCAGCTGGCGCGCTGGATTTCTTCGGACGACCGCAAGAAGCTGGAGACCTTTGTGGCGGCGAACAATTCCGGCGTCGCTGACGATGTCGACGGCGATCCCGTGTTTCTGGCCAAGAACGAGTTCTATCTCGGCTACACCCGCGAGCGCGCCGAAGGAATCGTGTTCTCGTCCGTCAAGGATGTGAAGAAGAAGGCATAAGGCGGAAGCGTCTGCTCGTTTCTTGAACCTGTCCGCCACGGCAAGCGACCCACGGCGAGGGGAGCGACAATGAGCGATCAGCCGAAGACCGCATCGCAGCAGCAGGATACACCCGAGCAACGGCAACGGATTGCCGTGCTGCTGCTCAAGCTTTCCCCGCTGATGTTCGTTCTTTGTTATGTGCTCGCGGCCGTGCAGGGCGCGAAATGGCAGCACTCGCTGCTGATCGCTGTCGTCGGCGCGCTGATGTGCATCGGCGCGGCGGGAATTTACAAGTTGCGCGGATCGAGATCGGCCAGCGATTTTGTCTGGCTCAACATCTTGCTGCGTCTGTTTACGCGCTAGGCTTTTCCCGCGCGCTTCTCCACATTGGCCTTGATATTGCCAAGGCCGATTGCCGCTTCCGTATCCATGTTGGCGATCTGCTCCTCGGTCGGCGGCTTCTTGCGCGCCGGATTGCGAAGCGTGCGCGTGAACTTGGTGCCGCCATCGGCCTCCTCGCAGGTGTACTGAACGACGATAGGGCCGATGAAGTCGGTTTCGGCCTGCACGATCCACAGCTTCGGACTGACGCAGGCGCGCACGATCCAGTTCAGCGACACTTCGCCCGAGCGGATGTGCCATTTCTCGTGAAACAATTCACCGGTCTCCAGCGGACGGTTTTCGCTGTCGATGTGATGCGATGCTGCCAGCCATTCCGGCCATGACTGCGGATTGGTCACATAGTCGAACACCGCCTTTGCCGGTGCGTTGATGATGATGTCGTGGCTGCGCTCAAAGGCGACGGTGGCAGGGGCGTTCATGGCGTTCCTCTTTGTTTTGTTCGCTCACCGGACCTGTTAATTGATCCGGATATCGCCGCGTTTGATCACATCGGACCACAGCCTGATCTCGGCGTCCATTCGCGCACGCAGCGCGCCCGGCGAGGAGGGGATCGGCTCCATCAATTGAGTCTCCAGCCGCTCGCGCACACTGGGTTTGGTCAGGATATCGTTCACCTCGTCATTGACCTGCGCGATGATTGCAGGCGGCGTTCCCGCAGGCGCGATCAGTGCATTCCATGCATCGGATTCCACATCGACGCCCGATTCCTTGAGCGTCGGTACACCGGGCAGGAAGCGCGAACGCTGCGGCGTTGCGACGGCGAGAATTTTCACCTTGCCCTCGGCGAGTTGCGGCGTCACCGCGATGGCGGGCAGGCACGCGGCCTGCACATCGCCGCGGATCACGGCGGTGATCGCCTGCGGCGAACCGCCATAGGGGATGTGCACCATTGTCGTGCCCGCGCGTTGCGCGATCGCTTCCATGGTCAAGTGCGATAGCGAGCCGGGGCCGATCGAGCCGAATGCGAGTTTCGATCCGTCACGTTTCAAGGCGGCGATGAACTCGGCGACCGAGTTAATGTTCAGGTTCGCCGGAACCACCAGTACACTCGGCAGCGAGGCCAGCAGCGTAATCGGTGCGATGTCTTTCGCAGGATCGTAGGGCAGTTTTGAAAACAGCAGCGTGTTGATCGCAAGCGGTCCGCCGAGGCTGATGCCGAACGTGGCCCCGTCAGGCGCAGCCTTGGCGACGGCATCGGTGCCGATATTGCCCCCGGCGCCCGGCTTGTTCTCGACAACGAAACTCGCGCCCGGATGGCGCGCCTGCAGATCGTCGGCGACAATCCGACCTACCAGATCCGGCGTCGAGCCCGGCGCATACGGCACGATGATTTTCACGATTTTGGGCGGCCAGGCCGGGTCCGCCGCGAGGGCATCCGGGACGGGGATCGCGAGAGCCAGCGCAAGGGTGGCGATTGCAAGGGATTTCATAAGGTCGGAAAGAACTTGGAGCAGGGTTGCGATGCGGAAGCGGCATTGCGCGCCGCACCCCAAAAGTGATACCGGGGCACAGCGCAGCCGGACCCTAACAGGGTCTCGCTCGGGGTGGAATGTGCCGGAAAGCGGAGCTGAAAACCGCTGCGGACAGGTCGAGAAGGAGGGGGCGGCAAAATGGGCTTGTTGATCCTGATCGCCGGGCTGGCGCTGTTCCTTGGCATCCATACGCTGACCACGCTGCGCGGCCCGCGCGCGAAGGTCATCGCGCGGCTTGGCGAGGGCGGCTACAAAATTCTCTACACGCTGGCGTCGTTCGCTGGAATCGCCCTGATCGCATGGGGCTTCAGCATTTATCGCGCCACGGGCTGGATCAATGTCTGGTATCCGCCGGTCGCGCTGCGGCACCTCGTGCTGGCGTTGATGCTCCCGGCCGTGATCCTGGTGGTGGCGTCCTATATCCGCGGCCGCATCTACACCACAGTGAAGCACCCGATGCTCGCCGGTGTGAAGTTGTGGGCGCTGCTGCATCTTCTTGCCAATGGCGACCTCGGATCAATCATCCTGTTCGGCTCGGTGCTGGCTTGGGCGGTCTATGACCGCATTTCGCTCAAGCGCCGCGAAGATCCCGGCGCGCCTCCCATTCCTGTCGGCGGCGTCGGCAACGATCTGATCGCGGTCGCGGTCGGCGTCGTGGTCTATGCCGCGCTTGCCTTCGCATTCCATCCTCTCGTGATCGGCGTCCCCGTGATTGGAGCTTAAGACATGTCCGTGCAATCAGCCGTCAAGCGCAAGACCGCGCCCGATATTCTCAAGCGCAAGGGCGGCGATCCGATCGTGATGTTGACGGCCTATCACGCGCACACCGCGCGGCTGGTCGACAAGTATTGCGATGTCATTCTCGTGGGCGACTCGCTCGGCAATGTGATGCACGGCTTCGAGACCACCGTGCCGGTGACCCTCGACATGATGATTCTGCAGGGACATGCGGTGATGCGCGGCTCGCAGGAAGCGCTTGTCGTGGTGGACATGCCGTTCGGCTCGTATGAGGCGTCGAAGGAGCAGGCATTTCATTCCGCCGTGCGCATCATGAAAGAAACTCACTGCGGCGCGGTGAAGATGGAAGGCGGCGTGCGCATGGCGGAGACCATCGAGTTTCTGACCACGCGCGGCATTCCGGTGATGGGTCACATCGGTCTCACGCCGCAGTCGATCAACACGCTCGGCAGTTTCAAGTCGCAGGGCAAGGACGAGGCGATCAAGATCGCCGCCGGCGAAAATGCGAGCGGCCCGTTCCAGGACGATGCGCGCGCGGTGGCGCAGGCCGGTGCGTTCTCCATCGTGGTGGAAGCCGTGGCTGAGCCGCTGGCACGCCGCATCACCGAGATCGTATCCGTGCCGACCATCGGCATCGGCGCTAGCAACGCCTGTGACGGTCAGGTACTTGTGCTGGAAGACATGCTCGGACTGTCGCCGTGGGTGCCGAAATTCGTCAAGCGTTACGGCAATCTCGGACCGGGCATCGAGGCAGCCATTCAGGACTATGCCAAGGAAGTCCGCTCGCGCGCGTTTCCGGGGCCGGAGCATGTTTACGGCATCAAGCCGAAGGGCTGATACGGTTTCGGTAAAAGCGCAAGGTGCCCGGCGTCGCCGCCGGGCCTGAGTTGAAAACCGGAGATTCATGAGCAATCGGTGGCGCGGCTGTGGGGCCGCGCCCCCTCGCGTTTAGGACTTGTAGTTCACAGCTCCGCGGACCACGTGGATCTTGTTGTCGTATGTAGTGACAAGATTGGAGCCCGGCGTAACCGTCGGATTGAGCACCGTCTCGTTTCCGAGATCGTAGTAGAGATATTCAGCTCTCACAGTCCAGTTGTTGGAGACGGCATATTCAACGCCACCTCCCGCAACCCATCCGGACAAGGTCCGGCTGATGGTCAGCGGATTGTTCACGGCGAGGCCGGTGTAGTCCGTGCGGTAGTCAACGTCGGCCCACGCGCCGCCGCCGGTGCCGTACACCAGCCAGCGATCCCACACCCAGCCCAGTCGGCCACGAATGCTCGCCAGCCAGTTGACGTTCTGATCCGCCACCTGATTGAAGCCGAAAGGTCCGATCGGAACACCGCCCGCGGTGATCGGGCGCGTGTTGTTGTTGCGAATGCCGGTGCCCGAAATATCTCCTTCGATGCCCAGCAGCCAGTTGGGAGCGAATTGCCAGTTGTATCCGATCTGTCCACCGCCCACGACACCGGCTTGATTGCCGTTGCCGAATGAAGCCGTATCAAATCCGGGGAAGAGGTCGTTTCTCTGAGTGATGGACGAGTCACTCCAGCCGCCACCGACATGAAGGCCTCCATAGAATCCGGTCCAGCTCCAGACAGGAGCGATAACCGGAGGAGGGGCTTTGTATCGCGGCGCCATGTCCGCAGCCGATGCACTACCGATGGTGACGGCCAACAGGGCCGCAGTTGCGAGAAATTTCCGCATGATGCTCTCCCTAAAGTATCCGTGTTGACTGGCAGTCGAGCGGCAAGCGCCCTTAGAGAAATACCATCACAAAAAGCCAACGATGACTGTCACCGACGAGTCACGTTCCGAAAGCAATTCTGAAGGGTTATGTCAGTGCTGTTGGCTTAAGTTCCCGACGGGAACATCGCTCGCGCAATTGCGCGGAAAATAAATTCCGCATTCGCGATCGGTCACACCGATGCGCGTTTGAACCTGGTTCATCTGTCGCGCGACACACTCATCGGGACGGCTGTGTCCCTGTGGGTGGATGATACATGGAAGACGGTTTCTTCGTTCCGCGCGGCTCGCGCCTGAGCGCGATCAAGGCGTTCATTCTGAGCAGGATCGACAATCCTGAACTCTGCCTCGAAGAGGTGGCGGTCCATCAGGGCATTTCATCGAGCTATGTCCGCAAACTGTTTGCGGCCGAGGGCGCGAAGTTTACAGCCTTCGTGCTCGAGACGCGCCTTCAGAAAGTTTTGCAGATGCTGGCCGATCCGGATTCGCGCGGACACGCCATCAGCGTTATCGCGCTGAGATGCGGCTTCAACGATATTTCCTATTTCAACCGCGTCTTCCGCAAGCGTTACGGCTGTACGCCGTCAGACCTTCGTTACGGCCGCGTCTCCGATGCCCGGCTTACAGCAAACGGCTGAGCTGTTCTTCGGTGGCGATCCGCTCGACATTCTCGGTCTTGCTGCGGATACGGTAACGCAGGCGCCCGTCGGCCTCGATCGGCATGCAGCCCACGATCGTGTAGACACTCTGCTGGACCTTCTCGGCGCGGCCCTGAGGCCCCTGACCCTGATGAAGAACGTCGTCATTGATCGAAAAGTTGTGTGCCATGGATTCTCCTGATGCGGCGGGTTGTAGCAGCCGGTCGGGGTAAATCAATGACAAGCCGGTCCTTCCGGCAGTGTTAACGCTTTGATCCGGCTGACTTTGCCTTGTCAGCGCCATACCGGTACTGTATCGCCGCCGTCATATCGGGGAGCCGCGCCAGCCGCGCGGCTGGCGACGGTTTCACATGTTTCCAGAACAGGCCGGGGCGGGACAGTTAAGTGTCTGATGTATTTCATGAAATAGACGAGGACTTGCGCCGGGAGCAGTTCAAGAAGCTCTGGGACAAGTATTCGGTCTTTGTAATTGCGGCCGCGATTCTCATCGTCGCCGGCGTCGGCGGGTGGCGGGGCTACCAGTATCTCGGGGCGCAGAATGCTGCCGTGGGGGGGGCCGCGTGCGGCGCCGGCATCGGGCTGTCCGAGCAGGGCAAGAAGACCGAGGCCGAGGCCGCCTTCACCAAGATCGCCACTGAGGGCGCCAAGGGGTATCGGGCGCTTGCACGCTTGCGCGCCGCTGCAGACGCTGCCGCAGCCGATCCGAAGGCCGCCGCCAAACTGTACGACAGCATCGCCGCCGATCCGAGCATTTCGGTCACCGAACAGGATCTGGCGCGCATCCGCGCCGGCAGCCTGGTGATGGAGACCGATACCTATGCGGACATGCTCAAGCGCCTTGAGGCCGCCACCGCCGAGGGCCGCACTTTCCGCCACACTGCGCGCGAACTGCTGGCCCTTTCGGCCTATCGCACCAACGATGCGACCGCTGCGCGGCAATGGCTCGACATGATCGGTAATGACGCCCGCACACCGGCCAGCATGCGCAGCCGCGCCGAGGCCCTGCAGGCGTTGCTGCCGCCTGCCGCAAAAAGCTGAACGAGACCTCGATGCGCCGTTCGCAACGCCTGATTGCCGCCACCGTGCTTGCCGCGATGTCCATCGCGCTGGCCGGCTGCTCCAGCGGCGGTTTCGATCCCACCGATCTGATGGATATGTTCGACACCAAAAAGAAACTGCCCGGCGAGCGCCGGCCGGTTTTCCCTGAGGGTGTCCCGGGCGTCGAGCAGGGCGTGCCACGTGATATGTACAAGGGCGCGGCGCGTCAGGATCAGCCGCCGCCGGTCGCTGAGACCCCGCCGCCTGCGCCGGAGCCGCGCAAGCCTGCTGCAAGATCTGCCGCGCGCGAGGCCGAACCGTTCCCGACGCCGGTCGATGACGCCAGCGCACCTCCGCCGAAGATGAAGAAGCCCAAGCGCAGGAGCGTGACCGCGCCGGAGCCCGACGCCGAACAGCCTGCTGCTGCGCCTGCGCCGCAGCGTCAGGCCGCTCCGCCGCCGCAGGCCGCGCCACAGCAGCAATCTGGATCGTCTTTCCCGGCGCCCTTGCCCAGCGGGGGCTTTGCGCGCTGAGCGGTTTCGATTTTCACAGCGGTTGCTTCATCCGCGTTCTTTGATCCCTTTATTGACATGAGGTCCGTAAAGGGCGAACGGATTCCTTATGTCCTTTAAGATCGCCATCATCGGCCGGCCTAACGTCGGCAAGTCGACCTTGTTCAACCGGCTGGTTGGGCAAAAGCTCGCGCTTGTCGATGACCAGCCGGGCGTTACCCGTGACCGCCGTGAAGGCGAGGGACGGCTCGGCGATCTCGAATTCACGCTGATCGACACCGCCGGGCTGGATGAGGGTCCCAAAGGCTCGCTGACCGCGCGGATGCAGGAGCAGACCGAAGCGGCGATCGCGGCCGCCGACGCACTGATGTTCGTCATCGATGCGCGCATGGGGCTGACGCCGACCGATCGCTCCTTCGCCGATTTCGCCCGCCGCGCCAACAAGCCGGTGGTGCTGGTCGCCAACAAAAGCGAAGGCAAGCACGGCGAGGCGGGCGCGATGGAATCCTACGCGCTCGGCCTCGGCGATCCGGTGCCGATTTCCGCCGAACACGGCGAAGGTTTGAGCGACCTCTACGACGCGTTGCGCGACCTGATGCCGGAGCCGGTCGACGCGGACGATGAAGAGGATGATCCTCACGCCTTCGAAAACGTGGACGGCGAGGACGAAAGCCTCTCGACGCGCCCGATCCGTGTCGCGGTGCTGGGGCGTCCCAATGCCGGCAAGTCCACGCTGATCAATCGTCTGCTCGGCGAAGAGCGGCTGCTGACAAGTCCCGAAGCCGGAACGACGCGCGACTCCATCGCGGTCGATGTGACGTGGAAGGGCCGTGAGTTTCGTGTGTTCGACACCGCAGGTTTGCGGCGTCGTTCGCGCATCGAAGATAAGCTGGAAAAGCTTTCTGTCTCGGACGCGCTGCGTGCGGTGCGGTTTGCCGAAGTCGTCGTGCTGATGATGGACGCGCAGAACAGGTTCGAGGAGCAGGATCTGCGGCTCGCCGACCTGATCGAACGTGAAGGCCGCGCCATCGTCATTGCCGTCAACAAGTGGGATCTGATGGAGCGCGCGCCGAACCAGATCGCGAAGCTGCGCGAGGACGCCGACCATTGGCTGCCGCAGCTCAGGGGTATGCCCGTGGTCGCGGTGTCCGGCATGATGGGCGAGGGCATCGACCGGCTGATGAGCGCCATCGAGGACGCCTATGCGGTCTGGAATCGCCGAACATCGACCGCGCAGCTCAATCGCTGGTTCGAGCAGGCAGTACAGAACAATCCGCCGCCTGCAGTGTCGGGACGTCGCCTCAAGCTCAACTACATCACACAAAGTAAGGCGCGGCCGCCAAGTTTTGTAGTGTTCTGTTCGCGTGCGGACGCCGTTCCGGAATCCTATCTGCGTTACCTGATCAACAGCATGCGCACCACCTTCGATCTGCCTGGCACGCCGATGCGGATCACGCTGCGCGAGAAGGACAATCCCTTCGCTCACAAGCGCAAGCGGAAATCCTGAGCGCTCTGTCCGTGCGGACGGAACAATTTACCGCTTAATGGATTGATTCAGGTTTCGCCCGTCGGGACCTGCCTTTGCCGGCCCCTGCTTTGTGGAGCGGAGGGTGCCATGTCTGTACTTAACATGTCTGTACTTCAGCCTTCGACGTTCAGGTCGAGGATGCGCGTGTTCGTTGCGTTCCTGTTTGCCGTTCTGTTGTCGGTTGCAGCGTATGACGCCGCATCGGCCAGACCGGGCGGCGGACATGGTGGCGGAGGCGGTGGCTTCCGAGGGGGCGGCGGTGGCGGCTTCCACGGCGGTGGCGGCGGTTTTCGCGGCGGAGGCTTCCATGGCGGAGGATTCCGCGGCGGCGGCGCTGCCTTTCATGGCGGCGGGATGCGAATGGGTGGCGGCCGTGCTTTTTACGCACGACCGCATGTTTCCCGTTCATTTGCCGGGCAGGGCTACCGGGGAGGCCGGTCCTACGCCATTCATAATCGAAACATTCAGCGCAGCGCGCGATCTGGTTCCCAACGCGCCATTGCGTCCCGAAATGTAACCAGAGCCGCGGCGCTTAACGGACGAAACGCCAACGCATCGCGAAACGCCAACGCTGTGCGCAATGCGTTCCAAGCCCGTGGGGTCAATAGAGCATTGCGCAATTCAAACGCGCTGCGCAATCCGGCAACCCGCGCGCTCGTGACATCGCGTCTGGCAACGGCGGGGTGGCATGGAAACCATAGCTGGTGGCGGCATCGTCATGGCGGGTTTGGATGGGTAGGCCCGGTGTTCTGGCCGTTTGCGTTCTATGACA
>CAZQMD010000204.1:0-9118 GCA_964594185.1 uncultured Afipia sp.
ATGCCGGTGCCGAGCGTGGCGAGGCCATATGCACCCTCGACTTCAGCGGAGACCGCCCATGACCCGTCGCCCTGAATGTCGGCGACATCGTCCAGTGTGGCGCGGCGCAGGCCGCGGCCGGGCGAGAGAAACGAGATGGCTTCGAGGCAGTTGGTTTTCCCGGCGCCGTTGGGGCCAACCAGCACCACACTATCGCCGCGCGTCTCCACACTCGCCGCGCGGTAGCTGCGGAAATGCGTGAGGTTCAGGCGGAGAATGCGGGAGACGGTCATGTCGTTACTCTATCGTCATGCCCGGCTTTATGCCGGGCATCCACGTCTTCGCAAACCATCCCCAAAGACGTGGATGGCCGGGACAAGCCCGGCCATGACGTAATCTAATCAGCACGCGAGTGAACAGAAAGGACCTCACACCCGCATCGGCATCAGGACGTAAAGCGCGCCCTTGTGATCCTTGTCCTGCACTAGCGTCGGCGAGCCAGGATCGGCCAGGCGCAGCACAGCGACTTCGCCCTCGATCTGCGCTGCGATGTCGAGCAGGTAGCGCGAGTTGAAGCCGATATCGAGCGGATCGGCGGCGTATTCGACTTCAAGTTCTTCCGTCGCACTTCCGGAATCCGGATTGGTCACCGACAGAACCAGCTTGCCGGCGGACAGCGCGAGCTTCACCGCGCGGCCGCGCTCGGACGAAATCGTCGAGACGCGGTCCACCGCAGCCTCGAAATCCTTCTTGTCGACGATCAGTTCCTTGTCGTTGTTCTGCGGAATGACCCGGCCGTAATCCGGGAACGTACCGTCGATCAGCTTGGACGTCAGCACCACGTCGCCAAGGGTGAAGCGGATCTTGCCCTGCGACAACTCAATCTTGAGTTCGGCTTCGGCGTCTTCGATCAGGCGCTGCACTTCGCCGACGGTCTTGCGCGGCACGATGATGCCCGGCATGCCTTCTGCGCTCTTCGGCAGCGGCAGATCGACCTGCGCCAGCCGGTGACCGTCGGTCGCGACCGCACGCAGCGTCGCGGCCTTGGCGGTGCCGGCGGCATGCAGATAGATGCCGTTGAGGTAGTAGCGGGTTTCTTCGGTCGAGATCGCAAACTGGGTGCGATCGATCAGCCGCTTCATGTCCGCCGCGGTGAGCGTGAACGAATGGGTCATGTCGCCGGCGGCGAGATCCGGGAAATCGCTTTCCGGCAGGGTCTGCAGCGTGAAACGCGAACGGCCGGCGCGAATGGCCAGCACCGAGCGATCGCCGTCGCCTTCCAGCACGATCTGCGATCCGTCGGGAAGCTTGCGCACGATGTCGTAGAACATGTGCGCCGGAACCGTGGTCGAGCCGCCGGTCGCGGTTTCCGCAGCCAGCGTTTCGGTCACTTCAAGATCGAGATCGGTGGCCTTCAGGCTGAGGCGCGACTTGTCGGCACGGATCAGCACGTTGCCGAGGATCGGAATGGTATTCCGCCGTTCAACCACGCGATGAACGTGGCTCAGCGATTTGAGGAGTTGCGCGCGCTCGACGGTAACCTTCATGACACTTCCGCCCGATCCCAAGTCCGTAAGCTTGTTTGGATTGCCGGGCGGCCGGACAGCGCACCGCGGCGATTGGACCCGCAGACCGGAAAAACGAAAGCTTTCGCCGCACCCCACGGGGTCCGTAAGGTGGCGCGAATGCGCTGGAAGTTCAAGGGCAAGGCCGCGATCCGGCGGCCTTGTCCCTCGCTATCTCCGGCGATTCCGGGGAAAAAATGCCTCTAAAGTTACTCCTGAAGCTGGCGCTTCAGGAGTTCGACCTCGTCCGACAGCGTCATGTCCTTGGAGACCAGGGACTCGATCTTGCGGACGGCATGCAGGACCGTGGTGTGGTCGCGGCCGCCGAACCGGCGTCCGATCTCGGGCAGCGAGCGGAGCGTCAGCGTCTTGGCGAGGTACATCGCCACCTGACGCGGGCGGACCACATTGGCGGTGCGGCGCGACGACAGCAAATCCGAGCGGCTGACATTGTACTGCCGCGCCACCACACGCTGGATATCCTCGATCTTGACCCGCTTCGGCTCCATCGGCCGGACCAGATCGCGCACTTCGCGCTCGGCCATTTCCAGCGTCACCGTGGTGGCGTTGAGCTTCGAGTGAGCGAGCAGGCGGTTGATGGCGCCTTCAAGGTCGCGGCCGTTATGGGTGATGGTCTTGGCAAGATATTCCAGCACCGGCATCGGCACATCGAAGGTGGCGTGATGCGCCTTCGCGGCGGACACGCGCGATTTGAGAATTTCCAGCCGCAGCTCTTCGCCCAGCGAACCCATTTCGACCACAAGGCCACCGGCCAGGCGCGAGCGCACGCGATCGTCGAGGCTTTCCAGGTCTGACGGCGGCCGGTCGGCGGCAATCACGACCTGACGGCCCGCGTCGATCAGCGCATTCAGCGTGTGACAGAATTCCGACTGGGTCGATTTGCCCTGCAGGAACTGCAGATCGTCGATCACCAGCACGTCGATGCCGCGCAGCGCTTCCTTGAAGGCCAGCGCGGTCTGCGATTTCAGCGCCGCCACGAAGCCGTACATGAATTTCTCGGCGGTCAGATACAGCACCTTGCGCTCGGGATTGGAATTCCCGGCCCAGGTTACCGCCTGCAACAGATGGGTTTTGCCAAGGCCGACACCGGCATGGATGTAAAGAGGGTTGAACATCACGCTGTCGCCGCGGCGGCCTTCGGCGACCTGACGGGCGGCGGCATGCGCCAGCGTGTTGGAGCGGCCCATGACAAAGGACGCGAAGGTCAGGCGCGGATCGAGCGGCGAACCGCCGAGCGCATCGTGGCTGGCCGACACCGGCGCGGTCGCCGTGTTGCGAAGTTCGGGCGCGGGACGGCTCGGGTTTGCATCGGTGCGGCGCTCGTCCTGCAGGGCTTTCGCATCCTTCACAGGTGTGATGCTGCGCAGTGCGGTACGCACCGAGATTTCGATGCGCTTGATGCCGGGATCTTCGGACTGCCAGCAGGCCAGCACGCGATCGGCATAGTGCGCCTGAATCCAGCTCTTGAGGAACTTGGTCGGCACCGTCATGTGGACGCAGTCATCATGAATGCGCTCAAGGTCCATGCGGGCGAACCAGCTGGTGTAGAAATCCTCACCGACATTGGTCCGGAGCCGTCCCTTGAAACGGGCCCACTGATCGCGTTCGACGTCTGCGAGTTCGAGATTTGTCGAGGTGGTTTCTGCCGAGATTGTCATTTGATTTCTGATCTTCTGGTTGAGTGTGGCCGGCGCCCAAGTCGCCGTGAAAATGGATGAAGCCGCCCGCGGACACGCGCTTCTCCCGCCGTTGCAGACGCTCCGCCGTTCGGCGTTAACCGCCGCGGGAAGGCCTGGTTTTTGGAGAAGGGAGGTGCGTGTCGCGTTAGCGCGTACTGTGATGGATTGGTGGACTACAGGGAACAGCTGGCGCGTTCACTGAAACAACATCGCTGGAAATAACTGCTGCAAAGTTGCTCTGCCGGCTCTGGCTGCTGGACATAGAAATTCCCCCTCCTGCCGCGAGCAATTTCGCGGCAAGTTGTTGTCGCCTTGATCTGTTCTAATCTTTTAGTTCGCCCGATCCGCTGACTGACCGGACCTTCAACCCGTCGCTTCGTTTGCCCGTCCAACTTTATCCCTGGCTTTCAAAGCCGGCGGATGTTTCCTCTGCGCGTCTTCCCGCTTGTTGCCCGGGCCCGGAACAATCCGGCCGCGGCGGAGAAATTTTCGCGCAAGGGACCGGCCTCACAAATCATGTGAGTTCGGATCCGACCATCGCTTGGAAAGCGCCACTAGCTTGCTGACTGTCCTTAACTTGCAAGCCCGCCCAAGGTTCTCAAACCGCGCTGATCAGAAGAGCCGTGGGCGACGTGACGTAATAAGAAATACACGAGGCGCAGGCGCTCGCAACGGAATTGATTTTACGCGGCGCGGTTAATGCGCGACTTGGGCGCGAAGCGAAACCGGCGCGGGCTTCGTGACGAAACGGCAAGGTTTTGAATCTGTGCGAAGATTCGAAAAGTCGGACAACTGTCACAAATCGGACGATCCTCGAAACTTCCTTCATAAATAATTTAAGATTCGTCCGGCGCTCGCTGCGTTTTTCAAGTGCTGATACGCGCTATGCCGATAAGGCCTTCGTTAAACGTGTTTTTTTGTGATCGGCAGAACAGGGTAACCCCTGCGTCGGTTTGCAAGGCGAAGCGCAGGCGCACTTGCAATTTCAAAACATCGGATTCGCAGCGCTTACTGTTCGCACATGCAATGCCGGTGAATTTCTTGCACGACGATCGGTGACACGCGTCAAAGAATGACAGCGATGGATTGCGCGCCGGAAAAGAAAAAGCCCGGCGTGTGCCGGGCTTTGATCAGTCAGTCTGTTTCGGATCGCGTGTCGCGGAACTTACTTCGCGAGCTTTGCGATCTGGTGCGTCAGACGCGACACCTTCCGGCTCGCGTTGTTGCGGTGAATGATGTTGCGCTGCGCAGCCTGCATCAGATCCGGCTCCGCCAGCTTCATCGCTTCGAGCGCGGCATTGCGGTCGCCGTTCTTGATAGCTTCCTCGACGCGGCGAACCGAACCGCGCATCTGGGTCCGGCGGGACTTGTTGACTTCGGTGCGGCGGGCGATCTTGCGCGTCGCTTTCTTGGCAGAGGTGGTATTGGCCATGGTCTCTCGGTTTCTCTCGGTCGGTCAGTCTGCGGCTGGACATTCAGCCATCAGAGCGATCGATATCGACCGTTCGGCCGATGCTGGTGAAAATCGGGTGTCTCTGAAAATGTTCTTGTCCGAGACCTTGTCTTAAACGACACGCTCTCAAAGAACATCGGCGGCAGGATTGCGCCCGCCGCCAGTTGCGGGTTCTTATAGGGATACTGGCTTGCACCGTCAACGATTTCCGGTCCTGTTTTGGCCCGGAATGGGCTATTTCGGGGTCCTGCCGGAGCCGGCGAAGTGATTGAAATATAGGGGTTGAAGGATGATCCGCGGGTTTTTTCGTCTGATCGGGCTGTTTCTGCTCGTCATTGGCTTTCTGTCGCTGGTCTATGACGGGGCCCGGACCATTGCCGACCAGACCCTCCGGATCACCCGGCTGGGCGAGCTGTGGAACGACGTCAACCAGGCCAGCCAGCAGTCCTTTCAGGCTCTGGTCGAGGACATTTCGCCGCTGCTCTGGAACAGTGTCATGAAGCTGCTGCTCAACCAGCCCGCCTGGGCCGTGCTCGGCATTCTCGGCATTGTGCTGATGCTGCTGTTCCGGCCGAGCAAGCCATTGATCGGCTACTCGCGGAATTGATCGGCGAGGGAGTTCGCGCAGCGGATGAATCTGCAAACGGGACGGCGCGGATTTCAAGAGGCGATGCCGGATATATGATGAGCCGCGGACGCGTAACGTCCTGACACCTGCAGCGTACAGGCATTTATATAGAGAGACGCGAACCCAAAGGAGCAAGTCATGTTCTTCTCCCGCAAGCCCCTCGATCTGCCGAGCGCCGCGGACGCCCTGCCGGACCGCGCGACTGCGCTGCCGACCGCCAGAACCCATTTCGTCAACGGCCACGCGCTCAAGGGTCCTTATCCGGATGGCCTTGAGACCGCGATCTTTGGCCTTGGCTGTTTCTGGGGTGCCGAGCGCAAGTTCTGGGAAATGGACGGCGTGTACGTCACAGCGGTCGGCTATGCCGGCGGCGTGACGCCGAACCCGACCTACGAAGAGACCTGCTCGGGCCGCACCGGCCACACTGAAGCGGTGCTGGTTGTGTTCGATCCGAAGAAGGTGTCTTACGAGGCGCTGCTCAAGACGTTCTGGGAAAGTCACGACCCCACCCAGGGCATGCGTCAGGGTAACGACATCGGCACGCAGTACCGCTCGGCGATCTACACCACCAGCGACGCGCAGATGACGGCGGCGCTGGCGTCGAAGGACGCCTACAACAAGGCGCTCAACGCCAAGCGGTATGGCGCGATCACCACCGAGATCAAGCCGACCGGCGAGTTCTATTTCGCCGAGGATTACCATCAGCAATATCTGGCGAAGAATCCGGCCGGCTACTGCGGGCTCGGTGGAACCGGCGTGTCCTGCCCGATCGGGGTGGGTGTCAGCGCCTGATCGCTCGAATGCTTACCCTTTGTTAACCATAAGTGCCGCAAACCGGGCCTGTCTCTCACACCGAGGACGGGCCCGGAGCGTTTTATGCGTGCGTCGCGCTGGTCGCTGATCGCTGTCGTTTTCACTGCGCTCGCGCTGACGGGCTGCATGCAGACATCCGCGTCCGTGACGACGGGATATGCCCCGGTCGATGAGCCGTACCGGCTCGATGCCGGCGACAGGCTGCGCATCGTCGTCTACGGCCAGGAAGGTCTCACCAACACCTATGCCGTCGGCGCCAGCGGATCGATCACCATGCCGCTGATCGGCTCCGTTCCCGCGCGTGGTCTCACACCTGCTCAGCTTGCCGCGTCCGTCACCGCACGTCTGAAGAAAGGTTATCTGCGCGAGCCTTATGTCGCGGCGGAGGTCGAGAGCTATCGCCCGTTCTTCATTCTCGGCGAGGTCGCGGCCCCCGGACAGTATCCCTATGTTCCGAACATGACGGCCGAGAGCGCGGTGGCCATTGCCGGCGGTTTCACACCGCGCGCGCAGCGCAACGCCATCAAGATCACACGCGTTGGCGAAGAAGGAGCCGCGCAGGCGGTGGTGCCGCCCGGTACATTCCTCAAGCCCGGCGATACGGTGGTTGTCGCTGAGCGATGGTTTTGACACGCGATTTCTCCACGCATCGTCCCGGCGAAAGCCGGACCCCATACTCCCTGTGGTCAGAGGATATGCGGGATCGTGGTTGAACCGGTTTTGCGGTGGTTATGGGTCGCGGCTTTCGCCGGGACGACCATCAGAAAATGGCTTACTTCAAATTCTTTCCGAAAAACGCCAAGCTCCTCTGCCAGGCGAGATCCGAACTCGCCTTGTCATAGCTGGCGCGCTCGTCGCAGCCGAAACCGTGCTGCGCGCCGGGATAGATAAATACCTCGACATCCGGCCGCTTCGCCTTGACGGTCTCGACATCGGTGAGCGGAATGCCGTGATCCTTCTCGCCGAAATGCAGCTGCGTCGGCACGGTGGGCTTGTCGTCGGCGAAACGCACGACCGCGCCGCCATAGTAGCCGACAGCAGCGCGCAGGCCTGAAAGCTTGGTCGCCGCGGCATAGGCAATGCTGCCGCCGAGACAAAATCCGATGATGCCGACCGGGCCGACATCCTTCACGGCATCGATGGCGGCCTGCGTATCGCGCAGCATTGCCGGCCAGTCGGGCGCGGCGACGAACTTGCGCGCCACGGCAACTTCATCGGGCGAATAGCCGGATTGAAAGTCCGGTTCGATGCGATCGAAGATCGCGGGCGCCAGCGCGACATAGCCTTCGTTCGCCAAGCGGTCGCAGATATTGCGGATATGCGAATTGACGCCGAAAATTTCCTGGATCACCACAATCGCGCCCTTCGGCTTTGAAGCCGGGTTGGCGCGATAGCCGCCGAGCTTGAAACCGTCGGAAGCGGTCAAGGTCACAGTCTGTCCCATTCGGACGTCCTTCCGTGCGGGTATGATTTAGAGGAAAGCGGAAACGGACGGGCTACCGCCACATCCAGTTGCGGCTCCAGTCGGCTTTCCAGCCGGTGAGGCGGCCGCCGCGGAATTGCAGGTAGAGCGGATCGTCGCGGAACGACCATCGCGCGCCGACATTGCGGATCACAAGGAAGATTTCATTGCCGGGCTGGCCGCTGACATAGCTCAGCGGTTGTCCCAGCGCCTCGGTCGCATCCTCCACGCTCATGCCGAACACCAGCGGCGTGTGATTGGACAGCGTCGTGGTGAAAGGCGAGGGCGGCAACTGCCCTGCGCGCACAGGCGTATGCGCAACAGCGAGGGCGACAAGGGAAGCGAACAGAACTAGTTTCATGGGCAAAGTGTTCTTCGGTTTGCTGCACAAGGCAAGCCGAAAGGCTCAAGAAAATTCCGGGGAAGGATCAACTTTTGACGACTTTGCGGATAGGTGCGGGATCGGCGTGGTGGGGCGACCGCATCGAGCCGGCGAAACTCAACGCCGAACAGGGCGATCTCGATTATCTCTGTTTCGAGACCATGGCGGAGGCGACCGTCTCCGCCGCGCAGGTGCGCAAGCGGCGCGATCCGTCATTTCCGGGATATGACACCTATCTCGACGACCGCATGAAGGCGGTGCTGCCCGGCTGTTTGAAACGCGGCACCAAAATCATCAGCAATCAGGGCTGGATCAATCCGGACGGCGCGGCGCAGCGCATTGTCGAACTGCTGCGCGAGCATGGCGCGCGCGAGAAGAAGGTCGCTGCGGTTTCCGGCAGCCTCATCACGGACAAGATCACGAAACTTGGCGGCACCATTCTGGAAAACGGCGCGCCGGTGAGTTCCATCGCGCCGGAAATCATTTCGGCAGAGGCCTATCTGGGCGCGGAGCCGATTGTCGAAGCGCTGCGGCAGGGCGCGGACATCGTGATCACCGGACGCGTCGCGGACCCGTCATTGTTTCTTGCCCCGATGATGCATGAATTCGGCTGGCGCGCGGATGACCATGCAAGGCTCGGTGCGGGCAGCGGCCTCGGTCATCTGTTGGAATGCGGCGCGCAGGTCACCGGCGGCTACTTTGCCGATCCCGGCTTCAAAGATGTGCCGAACCCGTGGGATCTGGCCTTTCCGATTGCGGAGGTCGAAAGCGACGGCTCTGCCGTGATCGTGAAGGTCGCGGGTACCGGTGGCGTCATCAACGCCATGACGGTGAAGGAGCAGATGCTCTATGAGGTGCACGATCTGGCAAACTACATCACGCCGGATGTGGTGGTGGACTTCACCACGGCGGCGCTCGAACAGGTCGGCCCGGACCGCATGCGCGTCAGCGCCATCGGTGGCAAACCGCGCACGCCGACCTTGAAGGTCTCGATGGGTTGCATGGAAGGCTTTATCGGCGAAGACATGTTCTTCTATGCCGGTCCCGGCGCGCTGCGCCGCGCGCAGCTCGCCAAGACAAGTCTGGTAGAGCGGTTTTGCATTGTGGTTCTCAAGGCCGGCGACTTGCGGGTCGGT
>CAZQMD010000205.1:0-9110 GCA_964594185.1 uncultured Afipia sp.
CGCCAAGCTCCATCGAGGTGCGCTTCACGGTGGAGGCGCTCTGCTCCATCAGCTTTTTGCCGATCTCGGTCGAGCCGGTGAAGGTCACCTTGCGCACGATCGGATTTGACGTCATTTCGCCACCGATCGCAGACGCCGATCCGGTCACCACGGAGAATACTCCCTTCGGCACGCCGGCGCGCTCGGCCAATACCGCAAGAGCCAGTGCCGACAGCGGCGTCTGGCTGGCCGGCTTCACCACCATCGTGCAGCCTGCAGCCAGTGCCGGGGCAGCTTTGCGGGTAATCATCGCCGCCGGAAAATTCCACGGCGTGATCGCCGCGCACACGCCGATCGGCTGCTTAACCACCACGATGCGGCGGTCGGCTGTGAAAGGTGGAATGGTGTCGCCGTAGATGCGCTTTCCTTCCTCGGCGAACCACTCGATGAAACTCGCGGCATAGGCGATCTCGCCCTTGCTCTCCGCCAAGGGTTTGCCCTGCTCGGCTGTCATGATCGCCGCAAGATCGTCCTGATTGGCCATCATCAGGTCGAACCATTTGCGCAGGATGGCTGAGCGCTCCTTTGCTGTCTTGCCGCGCCAAGCCGGTAGTGCGACATTTGCTTGCTCGATGGCGCTCCTCGTCTCATCCGCGCCCATGTTGGGCACCGAGCCGACCAGCTCACCATTCGCGGGATTATCGACCTTGATCGTGCCGCCGCTATCGGCAGTCACCCACTCGCCGCCAATAAAGCAGGCGTCACGCAACAGTTTGGAATCTTTTAGCGTCAGTTTTGAAGCCATGGTCGAAATCGCCTTGCTCTTAGGATGCTCGCGCTTTGAATCGGAGGGCTTGGCCCGCACTGCCCAGCATAATTCTGCAAGTCTGTTGGCAGGCCATTGAGTGGATTGATAAATTTCGCAGCAGCCGCGGACGGGTTCCATCACTCACCTCAAAATGATTGCCATAATATTTGTTGAACGTCCAACAATTTATGTTAGGATGGGTCTAGTCGCAACAGAGCGAGTGCTACGATGAACATGCCCTTTCAGAGACCGCCGGGCCTCACTCCCCAGACGCAAGCTGGCGAACCACTGTCATTGGACGTGCGGCGGGTGATGAGGCATGTCGGATCCACAGTCACGATCATCACGACAGATAACGGCAAGTCCTTTGGAATGGTCGCGACAGCCATGATGTCGCTATCGCTGGAGCCACCCGCGCTCGCCATCGGTATCAATCATACGGCCTCGATTTGCGGACCACTTCTCGAGCGTCAGGCGTTCTGCGTGAATATCCTCTCGCGACACGACGACGATATAAGCCGGAGATTCACGAAGCTGAGTGGCCCCGCGCGATTTTCCGCGGGCAACTGGTCCACAGACGAGTCCGGAATTTTCCGAGGCATACCTTTTCTGGCAACCGCGCAGGCCGCATTGTTCTGCACAGTCCAGCAATCGATCGACTCCGGAACGCATTGCTTGATCGTCGGATCGATCCTTCACGCAATTGACAGCTCCGTCGATGATCCACTGCTGTATTGCGATGGCGGCTATGGACAGTTCATCAAGGCGGGTCAAAGCACGCCTATCGCACTCGATGATAGATTATCGCTCTGCAAATCCTGAGCGATTCCGCTGCTCTGAAATCTTCCCAATCAGCCGAGCGTAGCGGCCGTCCCAAAGATGGCCGTCGCTTGATGCGAGAAGTAACCGCCGTTGCCGTGCGCAAGCGCGATCTCCGGTGATTTCACCTGCCGTTCGCCACCCTGTCCGCGCAACTGAACGCAGGCCTCATGAATCGCAAACAGTCCGAACATGCCGGGGTGGACGAATGACAGTCCGCCGCCGCCGGTATTCACGGGCAATTTTCCTCCGGGAGCAATTGCTCCTCCAGAAACGAATGGACCGCCCTCACCCTTCTTGCAGAATCCTAAATCCTCAAGGAACAGAATCGGGAGGATCGTAAATGCGTCATACAATTGCACAACGTCCACGTCGTTTGCCGTAACGCCCGCCATCTCATAGGCGCGCGCTCCGCTTTCTACCGCAGAGGTTCGTGTCATATCCGGCATCTGAGAGATATCGCGGTGACAATGGGCCGTTCCAGCGCCGAGAAGGTAAATCGGAGGCTGTCGCAAATCGCGAGCCCGCGCGGCCGACGTCATCACAAGTGCACCGCCCCCGTCCGATACCAGGCAACAGTCCAGGCGCGAAAGCGGATCGCTGACCATTGGCGACGCGAGAACGTCATCAATCGTCAATGGGTCTTTCATCGCCGCGTCGGGATTGAGCTGGGCCCATTTGCGCGCAGCAACAGCAACCTCGGCCATATGTCTCCGCGACGTACCGTACTGGTACATATGACGCGCGGCCGCCATCGCATACGCGCCGACCGGCATCAAAGGTGCATATTTCGCCTGCAGCGGATGCAGGTCGATCAGGCCGTAAATATCCCGCGAACTGCGGGCATTGCTGCCATAGAGGATCAGCACCGTCTCGCACAACCCTGCCTCAATGGCCAATGCCGCCTGCTGGACGTGGGCCATAAAGGTAGAACCACCCGTCATATCGGCGTTCGACCACTTGGGACTGATACGTAGCTGTTCGGCCAGGGAAAGCGTGGGAAAGAAATGATAGAATGTGCTGCCGCAAAGACCGTCAACGTCCTGGATCGTCAGACCTGCGTCCGTCAACGCACGTTCGGCTGCCATCGCAGCGAGTTCAATCGGGCTCCATCCGGGTGACGATCCGAGCCCTGCGTAACCGATACCGACGATGGCGGTTTTACCCCGAAGTGAAGTCATTGACGGCGTCTCACACGGAAAGAGGATAGAAGACGACCAGCGGCTGAATGGCGCTTTCGTCCCAGAGGGGCTTCTCAATCCTGGCAATCACTTTCATGCCAATTGTGACATGATCCGGATCAACACCAAGAACGCGGGTGAGCATTCGGGGGCCTTCGTCGAGTTGCACGATTGACGTGTTGTAGTCGCCACCGTGTTTTGGCGGACGGCGTACTGTCGTCAACGAGTAAACAATTCCGCGCCCCGACATATCAGCCCATTCGAGTTCGTCACTTGCCGCATGATGTCCAAACGCGCTCGGGTAATAGAAGTATTCTCCCGTTCGTTTTGATCGTTGCAGCTTGAATTGGCCCTCAGAAAGATACCGAAGATACTGATCGACCGGGCCAGGTTGGGCAAAGGGATGATTCATGTTGGGCTCGTGAGTCAGCTGCGAGACGGCTCTTTGCCATCCGACGAGCGCGCAATTATGGTTTCGATGATCGAGCGCTTGAGGATTTTTCCGGTCGCGCCTTTCGGCAGCTCGGTCCAGATCTCAACCTTCTTCGGAATTTTGAAATTTGCGATCTTGTCCTTGCAGAACTCTCTCAACGCTTCCGGCTCGATTGACTGATTTGGCTTGAGCGACACGACGGCCTCAATGCGATCACCCCACGTCGGATCGGGCAGACCGAAAACCGAGACTTCATGCACTGCTGGATGTTCAGCCAGCACATTTTCAATTTCTGTCGGAAACACATTGAAGCCGCCAGTCTTCATCCGGAATTTGGCGCGATCGGATAGATAGACGTAGCCATCGGCGTCGCGACTCGCGAGATCGCCGGTCCTCATCCAATCACCGAAGAACATTTCCGCTGTCTTTTCCGGAGCATTCCAGTATCCGGGGAATGCGACATCGCTGCGCACAACCAGCTCTCCAACTTCGCCGATCGGCACATCGTTATCGTCGTCATCGACGATTCTGGTGTCGACGTAAGAAAGCGGCCGCCCGATCGATGAGAGGATTTCCGGCCGGGAGGTCAGGCCGAGTTGGTGATCCGAGGGGAACAGCATGTTCGACATGCCTAGCAGCTCGGTCGTTCCGTACATCTGCAGGAACGGGCAGCCAAACGTCTGCATGGCTTCCCGGATTGTCGCAGGAGGCAGCGGCGCTGCTCCATAGCCAAGCAATCTCATGGAAGAGACATCAAAGCTCCTGACGTTCTCGACGGTCAGCAGGGCCGCGAGCATGGTCGGAACCAGAACACAGTTGGTCGTGTGTTCCCGGGCCATCAACGTCAGGGCACGCTCCGCATTCCAGGGCCCGATGATCACGCAGGTCGCCGCAAAGAAAACGTTGCGCAGCATATGCATCATCGGCACGCCGGCAGCCGGCATGGCCTGAAGCCAAACCATATCGTGGTCCAGGCCTTCGTACATCGCAGTATAAAGGATCGTACGCAGAAACTTGTCGTGCGGGTAGATCGCCCCTTTCGGCAGCCCGGTCGAACCCGATGTGTAGGCGATCATCACAACGTCGTAAGGCGTCTGCTCGATACGACCGTCGACCGCGTACCGTGCAATCAACTCGCTATAGTCGTGAGGCGCTGAGTGAGATCCACCAAATCCGATCAGTATCGGCGGCTCGGGTAAAGCGCCGATTTCAGCCTTGATCAGGTCGATGACACGTTGATGTTCACCGGCATAGAAAACAACGCGCGGACGACAATCCTTGATCAAAGACGCCACCTCCGCCGCAGCAAGCCTTGCGTTCAAGCCAACGCGGATCGCTCCAATCTTCGCGCACGCCAGAAACGTCTCTGCGACCTCTATACAATCATTCGAGAGGACAGCCACGCGGTCGCCGGGCTTGACGCCGAGCTTGCGCAGACCGGCGCCTATGGCGTCGGTCCGCATATCCACTTCGCTCCATGTGACGCGGCGATCCAGTTCGACGAAAGCATCCTTGTTGGCCCAGTGAACCCCATTCCGGCGAACCAAATCTCCAAACGTCATCATATTGGCTACTCCAGTCGTTCTTACAGCTTGATAACAGCGTCCGCGAATTCACGAAGCATGGCCATTTCAACTTCCTGAGGAAAGTAGCCGACATGGTGCCAAATGAAGTATTCTTCGACGTTATACTTGTCACGCATTCGCGCGATATCGTCTTGCACCTGCTGCTTGCTGCCACCCCAAATCCGGCCCAGCGGCACATGGTAGGGAGGCGCATTGTAAGCATAGTTGAAGAGTTCGGTGAAACCCTCCTCAATGTCCTTGCTCTCGGCCGCGTTACGTCCCAGCGTCAGATGACCGCCGATCGCAACCGCATTGTCAGCCTTATATTCACGGCCGGCGCGCTCCGCTTCCTTCTGATACTCTTCGAGGACGATCGGCATGAATCGCTCGTTTTCATTGGAAACGAATGAGACCATCTTACCGCCTTCGCGCGCCCAGAAGCGGACCGTCTCCATGCTATTACTAAACGGGGCATAAACCGGTGGATGCGGATCCTGGAATGGCCGGGGAACGATGCCAATTTCCTTCAGCTGCTTGTCTGGCGTGATTGCGTTAGCACCGAAATCATCCGTCGGCCGGAAGCGCCATTCAGTTGGATATGGCACTTTCCAGAAATCGCCATCGACGCTTGTGGTCGGCTGGGTCCAGAGCTGCTTCACAATCTTCCAGTTCTCATAGAACACTGCGCGATTTCGAGCATCCGCCTCGGAACGGTCGGAATGTGTCGACGTGACATTGATGTGCTGCCCGAACGTCTGGGTCCATCGCGGTGTGTTACCTCGCGAGAAGCCTGCGAACACCCGGCCATTGGTGAAGTGATCGAGCATCGCAATGTCTTCAGCCAGTTTGATCGGATTGACCACCGTGAGATTCATTCCGAGTTGACCGACGCGCATCTTTTTCGTGTGCTGCGCGACGAAATAGTCCCAGAACAACGGATTCGTCGTCGTCTCGATTCCCTCAACCTGCATATGCTGCTCAGTCATGCAGAAACCATCGTAACCGAGCGACTCGGCGTACTGCATCTGCTCCCGGAGGCGATCCATCAGAATACGGAAACGGTCCTTGTCCGAACCAGCAAGCTGGGTCCGTTCACCGCGGCCAATCATGTAGGGGATGACGAGAATAGTGACACGCATGGGACAACCTCTTTCTTATTGGATCACGGCGAGTGCATCGATTTCGACAAGCGCGTGCGGATCAAACAGCATCACAACCTGAATCATCGTCATGGGCGGAAAGTGCTTGCCCAAGGTTTTCATCCAGGCAGCGCGAATTTCAGCTCCACTGGATTTGAAGGCATCAATGTCCCGCACGTAGGCGCGCATCATGGCGATATCGGTCGACTGGCCTCCTGCGGCGGCGACCACGTCGGCAACATTGCTCAGGCATAACGCGAACTGTTGCGCGAAAGACTGTCCCTGCTTGACCTCCATTGCGCCGCGTTCAACGGCCAGCTGACCGGCAACCGTCACCAGTCGCCCGCCGGAAGCCGACATTCCCCACGAAAACCCGGGAGCGCGCTGCCATCCATCGGGCTGGATCACTTTCAAATGGTTCATCGGAGAGACCCCTGTAACTGGAAGCCGCAGACTATCATTTATTTGTTGAACGTCCAACAATTTTTATGGACACGGAAGAGCCCGGGCAGGATCGATGCTGGGTTACTTGCTCTTTCTTGAAAGAGACGATGGCGCGCCCAGCAGCAGATCGAGCATGCCATGGCAGGCCCTTTCGGCGTCTGATTTCTTCACGGAAACCGGATCAGCAACCCATCCGATCCAGAATCCCTCGATCATTTGCGAAAACAGTAACGCAGCAAGATCGACGTCGATCTGCAGTTTTCGCTCCGCAGCGGCGCGCTTCATGAGTCCAGCAATCCCTGTGCGGTAGTCCTTCCAGAGCTCCCGATACAGAGCTGCCAGCGGCGGTGACCATTTCGCACTTCCTGCCAGCGCGGTCCATACAGCCGCTTTGTCCGAAGTGAACCCCGGTGCAGAGAAGCTGGACTTCACGACCGCGTGCAGCCGATCATATGGATCGCTGCCGGCAGCTTCGACTGCCTTTCGCGTGGCCTCCGCCAGTTCGACCGTAAAACCGTTGATGGCTTCGAGAACCAGATCGTCCTTGCCTTTGAAGTAGTGACCTATCAAGCCGCGGGAAAATCCGGCTTCATCACAGATCATAGCAACCGTGACCGCGGCATACCCCTTATCCGCGATCGAACGAATCGCCGCTTCCTGCAATTCCCGGCGGCGCTCGATAGCAATCACAGACGGCTTTCGGCGCTGCTTGGGCCTTCTGCCCTCGGGCTTTGTAACGGTCTCCATACGGATGGACTCCAGGATCTCAGTTTATCGTGATGACAGTGAGTCTAGATGAAAGGCCATCGAAGGCAAAGCAAACGGCCCTGTTAATCGCTCCAAAGCGCTCGATAACTGGAGCACGCCGAGATCGTCAAAACGACGTCCGACGATCTGCAGGCCGACCGGTGAACCTCCCGTGGTCAAGCCGCAAGGAACGGAGCTCGCCGGCTGTTCGGTGATATTGAACAGGAACGTATTTGCCCATGGTTCGAACAGCATTGACGGATCGCGCGCGGGGAGTTCGGCCGAAAACGACGGGATATGCACAGTAGGGAGCACCAGGAAGTCGACATCTCCAAACAGGGCCAGTATTCTTTCCCGCATTCGCCGCATTGCATTCATGGCGTCGAACAGTTCTCTGGCTGTTGTGCCCATCGCGGAAGCGGTCCAATCACGAATCACGGTTGCCGCCTCGCGCCTTTGTTCGGGTAGCTTCATGAATTCAGCAAGGCACCGCGTCTTGTAGTAAAGTTCCACCTGCGAAAACTCTTCTGAAGTGAAAGAAACTTCAGTCGGCAAGATTGAACAACCGAGCCCAGCCAACTGCGCGGCAGCCGCAGTGACCAGTTTCACGACCTCCGAATCGGGCGACAATCCAAATCCGAGACTTTCCACAAATCCGATTCGGAGACCACGCCGCGGCGGTATCGCGCTTGAACGGTAGTCGATCTTTGCGAACTCGAGAGCCGTGAAATCCCGGGAATCCACAGCCGACACAATCTCCATCAGGATCGCGGCATCCTCCACAGACCGGGTCAGCGGCCCCGCGGCCAACGCAGGATCGTTCGGCGGGTAGTATGGCACGCGGCCCTGGCTCGGCTTCAGGCCAAACAGTCCACAGAACGAAGCCGGCAAGCGTACAGATCCAACGATGTCCGTTCCCATTGCAGCAGTGTTGAGACCGGCGGCGACAGCCACCGAAGCTCCGGAGCTTGACCCGCCAGGATTGAGATCAAGCCGCCAAGGATTGCGCGTGATGCCATGCTTGGAGCTATAACCCGATGCAAGAATGCCAAAATCCGGCATGGTCGTCTTGCCAAGGAACACGGCACCGCCCTCGCGCAGTCGCGCAATGGCCGGCGCGTCGGTAGTCCAGTTACCCGCTTCCGCGCGATGGGCCAGCGATCCGCGATACGACGGCCACCCGATCGACAGGAGCGCATCTTTCGCCGAGGTTGGAATACCATCCATCGGACCAAGAGCACTCCCGGTCTGCCAACGCTGTTCCGAAGCCTTCGCCTGCGCGAGCGCCCCCTCGGCATCCACAAGATAGAAGGCGTTCAACTGAGGAAAGCGCGCGATGCGATCAAGGGCATCTCGCGCGACCTCAACCGGCGACAAGACCTTGTCAGCATAGGCCCGGCCAAGCGCAGCGATGCCCATTTGGTGCGGTTGCATGGTCATGAAACGCGACCGCCTGCTTGCGGCAGGCATCCAGCGACCGACGGCCCACTCGGGGCGGCTACCTGACCGTCGTCGTCCGAATCCATTGAAGCGCCGAGGTAGGTTTCCTCAACGCGCGGATTTGCCAGCAAGTCAGCACTCGTCCCCGTCAAGGCGATATCGCCGGTTTCAAGCACATAGCCAAAATCAGCTGCATGGAGGGCTGCCCGCGCGTTCTGCTCGACCAGCAGGATTGAAACGCCCGTCTGACGCAATGCCTCGATGATCCTGAAAACCTCATCCACGATCAGCGGCGCGAGACCCAGACTCGGCTCATCCAGCATCAGAAGTTGCGGGCGGGACATGAGCGCGCGCCCGATGGCCAGCATCTGCCGCTCGCCACCCGACAGCGTGCCGGCCTCCTGCTTCCGCCGTTCCTTCAAACGCGGAAACTGCTCGTAAACCCGCTCCGCATTGACGCGCGCGCTGCGGATACCTTCTCTTCGGCGCGAGTAGGCGCCGAGCAACAGGTTGTCCTCGACCGTCATTGAGCCGAACAACTCGCGCTTTTCAGCG
>CAZQMD010000206.1:0-9005 GCA_964594185.1 uncultured Afipia sp.
AAGGCTGCACCGCGCCGCAGCGCGACGAGAACCAGCTGCACGCCGCCGTGGTCGAACTTGTCACCCTCGACGACGCCGAGATCAAGTATTCGACCGTTCAGAACTGGTATCCGGGCAACTCGGAAGGCAAGGGCGGCATCTACAACTTCGTCACCAAGCGTGGCGACTGCCGCGGCAAGAATTCCAAGATTTCGTGGACGCAGGTGGAAACCGGCTCCGCGATCACCTGGAAGTATCCGAGCTGCATCCTGCGCGGCGACAACTCGCAGGGCGAATTCTACTCGATCGCGATTTCCAACGGCTATCAGCAGGTCGACTCGGGCACCAAGATGATCCACCTCGGCAAGAACACGTCGAGCCGCATCATCTCGAAGGGCATCGCTGCGGGCAAATCGCAGAACACCTATCGCGGCCTCGTCACCGCGCATCGCAAGGCAACGGGCGCGCGCAACTTTACCGCCTGCGACTCGCTGTTGATCGGCGACAAGTGCGGCGCGCACACCGTGCCGTATATCGAAGCCAAGAACTCGTCGGCGCATTTCGAGCACGAAGCGACGACGTCGAAGATTTCCGAAGACATGCTGTTCTACTGCGTCCAGCGCGGTCTCTCTCAGGAAGAAGCCGTGGCGCTGGTCGTCAATGGTTTCGTCAAGGACGTGCTGCAGCAGTTGCCGATGGAATTTGCGGTCGAGGCGCAGAAGCTGATCTCGATCTCGCTGGAAGGAAGTGTGGGATAATCGAACATATGCGCAAGCTCGTTGAACTTGCCTTGGTTGTACCGTTTGCGCTTCTGCTTGTTACCGCAGTCGCGGGAGCATGTGTCGCATTGTTTGGTGCCTTGGCGGGCCTTGAGAATGTGAAGCTCGTCGGCGGTGTATTCGCAGGGTTTGGAACACTTGGTTTCTTTGCTCTACTGTTTTCCCCTCTTCATTATTGTTTTGATTTGTTGAGTTTCATCAAGCCAGCTCAATCGCACTTTAGTGGAACGACACAATCTAAAGTCAACGCGATGAGCAAGAAGGAAGAGAAATGACCGCGTTACTCGAAGTCAAAGGCCTCAAGGTTCAGGTGGAAGATAACGAGATTCTTCATGGTCTCGATCTCACCGTGAACGCAGGCGAAGTTCACGCCATCATGGGCCCGAACGGTTCGGGCAAGTCGACCCTAAGCCACGTCATCGCCGGCAAGCCTGGCTATGAAGTGACCGGCGGCGAGGTTCTGTTCAAGGGCGAAGACCTGCTGGAGATGTCGCCGGATGAACGCGCCGCCAAGGGCGTATTCCTTGCGTTCCAGTATCCGGTGGAAATCCCCGGCGTTACCACGATGAACTTCCTGCACACGGCGCTCAATGCCCAGCGCAAGGCGCGCGGTGAAACCGAGTTGATGGCGCCGGACTTCCTGAAGAAGGTGCGCGAGATCGCCAAGTCGCTCAACATCCCGATGGATATGCTCAAGCGTGGCGTCAACGTCGGCTTCTCCGGCGGCGAGAAGAAGCGCAACGAGGTGCTGCAGATGGGGCTGTTCCAGCCGAGCCTCTGCATCCTCGACGAAATGGACTCGGGCCTCGACATCGACGCGCTGCGCATCGCAGCCGACGGCGTCAACGCGCTGCGCTCTCCGGATCGCGCGATGGTCGTCATCACCCACTATCAGCGGCTGCTGAACTACATCGTGCCGGACGTGGTCCACGTCATGTCGAAGGGCCGCGTGGTCAAGAGCGGCGGCAAGGAACTGGCGCTGGAGCTGGAGAAGTCCGGTTACGCCCAGTACGAAGGCAAGGCAGCGTAAGCAGGTCCAATTATGAACGTTGCATTGGTTCAACCGACGAAGGATGCGTTTGGCGAACTGTTTGCCGCCGCGCGCAGCCGTTTGCCTGGCTCGGGTCCGGTTGCCGAAGTCCGTCAGAGCGCTTTCGATGACTTCGCGCGCCGCGGCCTGCCGCATCGGCGCATTGAGGAATGGAAATACACCGATCTTCGTGCGCTGCTGCGCGAAGTCGCGCCGCTGGCGCCTGCGCCGGATCAGGCTGACCTGACCCGCGCCGCAAAGGCGATCAAGTCGCTCGGCATTGAGAGCACGCAGAAGCTGGTGCTGGTGGATGGCGTGTTCGCGCCGCAACTCTCCGACGTGACCACGCTGGAAGCGGGCGTGAATTTGCGGACGTTGCGCGAAGTCCTCGAGGATAACGGCAACAAGGTGCGCGCCGATCTGTTGAAGACCAGCGTCGCATCGGACGCGATGATTTCGCTGAACGCCGCGCTGGCAACCGACGGCGTTGTGATCGATGTGGCCGAAGGCGTCGCGCTGACCAAGCCGATCCATATCGTTCATGTCGCGACCGACTCTGGCTCCTCGCTGGTGACGCGCTCGTTGCTGAAACTTGCGAAGGGCGCGCGCGCAACACTGGTCGAAACTTTTGTCGCGGCGGAAGGTGCGAAGTCCTATCAGACCCACGACTCCGTCGTGATCTGGATCGGCGACGAGGCTGAGCTGCAGCATGTTCGCCTGATGGAAGACGCACTCGATGCGGCGCATGTTGCAACCGGCATCTTCACCATTGGCGCGAAGGCGAAGCTGAATACGTTCAATCTGACCCATGGCGGCAGCGTCAGCCGGTATCAGGGCTTCATCAGATTTGCCGGCGAAGGCAGCGAATTGACCACGAACGGCGTCAATCTGCTGGGTGCCCGCCGTCACGGCGACACGACGCTGGTGGTCGATCATGCCGTGCCGAACTGTTCCAGCCGCGAAGTGTTCCGCGCGGTGCTCGACGATCGCGCGCATTCTGTCTTCCAGGGCCGTATTATCGTGCAGCCCGATGCGCAGAAGACCGACGGCAAGATGATGACCCGCGCGCTGCTGTTGTCGGACGAAGCGGAAGCAGACAGCAAGCCGGAGCTTGAAATCTTCGCGGACGACGTGACCTGCGGGCACGGTGCGACGGCCGGTGCGCTGGACGAAAGCCTGCTGTTCTATCTGCGCGCACGCGGCTTGCCCGAGAAGGAAGCGCAGGCACTTCTGATCGCCGCTTTCGTCGGTGAGGCCATCGAATCGATCGTGGACGACAATCTGCGCGAGGTTGCGATGGAAGCTGCCGGGCGATGGCTGACGACGCGAGGCTGATCATGCATCCGGCTGTTGCCAACGGCTCATATGATGTCGAACGTGTCCGTCAGGATTTTCCGGCGCTCGCGCTGAAGGTGTACGGCAAGCCGCTCGTCTATCTCGATAACGCCGCGTCGGCCCAGAAGCCGACCGCTGTGCTCGACCGCATGAGCGAAGCGTATAAATCCGAATACGCCAACGTCCATCGCGGGCTGCACTATCTGGCGAATGCCGCGACTGATGCCTATGAAGGCGGCCGCACACGCGTCGCGCAATTCCTGAACGCGAAGCGCAATGAAGAAATCATCTTCACGCGCAATGCCACCGAGGCGATCAACCTCGTGGCGTCATCGTGGGGCGAGCCGAACATCAAGGCCGGCGACGAGATCGTGCTCTCGATCATGGAGCATCACTCCAACATCGTGCCGTGGCATTTCCTGCGCGAGCGTCATGGCGCTGTCCTCAAGTGGGCGCCGGTCGATGACGAAGGCAATTTCCTGATCGAGGAGTTCGAGAAACTCCTGACCTCGAAGACCAAGATTGTCGCGATCACGCAGATGTCGAATGCGCTCGGAACGGTTGTTCCGGTCAAGGAAGTCGTGAAAATCGCCCATGCACGCGGCATTCCCGTGCTGGTCGATGGCAGCCAGGCCGCCGTGCACCAGACCATCGATGTGCAGGACATCGATTGCGATTTCTACGTTTTCACCGGTCACAAGCTTTACGGCCCGACCGGGATCGGCGTGCTGTATGCGAAGTACGATCAGCTGGTCGCCATGCGCCCCTATAACGGCGGCGGCGAGATGATCCGCGAAGTTGCGAAGGACTGGGTCACCTATGGCGATCCGCCGCATAAGTTCGAGGCGGGAACGCCTGCCATCGTCGAGTCCATCGGGCTTGGCGCGGCCATCGATTACGTCAATTCCATCGGCAAGGAGCGTATTGCCGCCCACGAGCACGACCTTTTGACCTATGCCACCGACCGGCTACGGGAGATCAACTCGATCCGCATCATCGGGACGGCAAAGGGCAAGGGTCCGGTGATCTCTTTCGAAATGGCCGGCGCGCACCCACATGATGTGGCGACGGTCATCGATCGCGGCGGCATCGCGGTGCGGGCAGGGACCCACTGCGTTATGCCGCTTCTGGAGCGATTCAACGTCACGGCGACGTGCCGGGCCTCATTCGGCATGTATAATACGCGCGCTGAAGTCGATCAGTTGGCGCAGGCGCTTATCAAGGCGCGGGAGCTATTCGCATGAACGACACCGTCCAGACAGCCGAACCGGCGAGCCTGAAGTTCGATACCCAGTCGGCGCTCCCGGCTGAGGAGACCGAGCGGCTGGGCACCGACATCGTGGCCGCGCTGAAGACCGTCTTCGATCCGGAAATCCCGGCGGACATCTACGAGCTTGGCCTGATCTACAAGGTCGACATCAAGGACGACCGTTCCGTGGACGTCGAGATGACACTGACCACGCCGAACTGTCCGGCTGCCGGCGAATTGCCGACCATGGTCGAGAATGCTGTGGCGAGCGTCGCGGGCGTCGGTCCTGTCAGCGTCAACGTGGTCTGGGAGCCGACCTGGACCCCGGACCGGATGTCCGACGAGGCGCGCCTCGTCCTCAACATGTGGTGAGTTAAGCTACATTCGATTCGGTATCTATTCTGCATTTCAGGGCGGCCTTGAACCGCCACGAGGAATGAACAAATGACCGGTATGACGCCAAATGCTCCTGCGCCCTCCAAGCCTGTTGTGCGCCCACGTCCGCAGGTGATGCGCCTGACGGACGCGGCTGCGTCGCGCGTCAAGGAGCTTGCTGAACGCGCAGACTCTGAAATCGTCGGTCTGCGCGTCGGCATCAAGAATGGCGGCTGCGCCGGTCAGTCCTACACCGTCGAATACGCCCATGACGTGAAGCCGACCGATGAAGTTGTCGAGGACAAGGGCGTGAAGATTCTGGTCGATCCGAAGGCCGTTCTGTTCCTGCTCGGCACGGAAATGGACTACAAGGCCGACAAAATGCAGGCCCAGTTTGTATTCAACAACCCGAACCAGATCAGCGCCTGCGGCTGCGGTGAGTCGGTTCAGTTGACCCCGGCAAAGATCGACGGCTGAAGGATCGGTCCAGCTTTTAGTTTCGCGTATTCTGGTCGCAAAACCGGTGCTCACTTTTGCGGAATACGCGCATGGACCGCGATTATCTGATCGACCTTTTCTCTGAGTTCGGCCCCATCTCTCTTCGCAAGATGTTCAGCGGCTTCGGCATCACAGCCGACGGCGTGAACTTCGCCATGGCACTGCGTGCGGGCATTATCTTCCGCGTCGATCAACTGACCATTCCTCGCTATGACGCCGAAGGTGCCAAGCCGTTTCAGTACGACACCCGAAACAAGACCGTCGTCGTCAATTCCTATCGCCATCTGCCGGAGCGTCTCTACGACGATCCGGAGGAGCTTGCGGAATGGGCGCGCGAGGCAGTTGGCGCGGCAAAGCGGGCTGCTGCCAAGAAATCCGGTGTGAAAAAGCGCGCCGCGCCGAAGAAAGCAGTCAAGTCTGCTTCACTGCGTCCCGGAGTGAGCAAGGCAAAGCTGCCGGCACGTAAAAAAGCCCCGGCTAAAAAGGCCAAGGCAAGTAAAGCTGCAGCCAAACGCAAAAGCGCAAGGAAGCGCTAGGCGACATGGATGCGGTCGGTCGGTGAGAATTCGGGATCGGCTTCGCAGATGACCCGGTTGCGGCCGTTGCGCTTGGCCGCATAGAGGCAGGCGTCCGCGCGTTCGATCAGCCGGTCGCGATCGTCGCCGGGCTGCAGCATCGAAACGCCGACGGAGATCGTCACGCGTCCGAGAATTTCACCGGTCGATTTCTTCTTGAGCTGTTTCGACATCACCGCGCGGCGGATGTTGTCGGCAACCGTGAGCGCCTGACGCAGCGCCGTGTTCGGCAGCACCACAGCGAACTCTTCGCCGCCGTAGCGGGCCGCAATATCCTGGCCCTTGGTCGTCTGTTTCAGCGACAGGGCCACAAGGCGCAGCACCTGGTCACCGGTGAGATGACCATAGTTGTCGTTGAAGGATTTGAAATGGTCGATGTCGAGCATCAGGAGCGACAGCGGCTCGCCACATTCAGCGGCGTGCGCGACGGCGTTTTCGAGGGCGCGGTCAAAGAACTTTCGGTTGCCGAGCGAGGTAAGGGGGTCGGTCAGGCTCTCGTTGCGGATGGCTTCCAGGCTGTGCTGGAGGCTGCTGATCTGAACCTTTGAATTGGCAAGGCGTGTTTCCAGCGCCTTGTTGGTTTCCTGCATCTCGCGCGTGGTGGCGACGAGGGCTTCGACCACGGCCTTGACCTGTTCGCGGTCCCGGGCGCCGGACAGCTTTTGCGTCGCGCCTTCGAGGTTGCGTCCAAAGGTGGAGGTCATTCCCAGAGCATCCGTGATGAGGTTCATCACGTCGTCGATCTCGTTGATGACCCGCGTGCCGACAGTGTCGATACGCTCTGTGGTCCGATGCTGGGAGAGGTAGGTTTCGTAGATCTGTTCGAGATCGGCTTCGGTCAGCTTGCCGTTACGGCTGAGCGTCTCGTTGATGATCTTGTTGAGCGCGGCGTTATAACCCGTCGCGTAGATGTACCAGATCTCATAATTTCGAGGCACTGCGTTTTGACGCAAGGATCGGATTTGACCCAAAGCGACTTCGGCGAACGCCAAAGTACGTTCGTATTCTTCCAGAAGGCCAATCACGTTCGGTGCCCTTCAAGACAAGCTTCTGCCTGCCCCTTTAACGAAATGGCTAAAACTATAGGAGGCACGTTAAGGGAGGAGAATGAATGACCCGTAAACGTTTTAATGCGCTGACGGGTCAATCGGTTGCGGCTAGCCGCGGGCGCGGATCGGCCGCAGCAGGAATGCCGGCAGGTGCGAGTGATCGGCCGGTTCGGAGTGCTGTTCGCGTGCCGCGAGCGGCAGCGGGCGTCCGATGGATGGCGGTTGCTGCGGTGCAGCTCTTTCGGCTGCGTGCGGCTTGCGTTCGGCACCGTTGGTGGGTTTGCGCGACTTGTTGCGGCCGCCACGGCTGCGCTGGGACTCGCGACGCGGCTTGCGCTCTTCCGACGGGACCTCGCCGGAATGCTCAACGGCTGCCGCTTCAGGTTCGGCCGTGGATGCCACCGGCGCAATATCTGCGCGGGCGATGGACTGTCCGATCAGCTTTTCGATGGCGGCAACGGATTTCTGATCCGCGGGGCTGACGATGGAAATCGCGGTTCCGAGACGTCCGGCGCGGCCGGTACGACCGATGCGGTGGACGTAATCGTCCGGGTGATGGGGAACGTCGAAGTTGAAGACGTGGCTGACTTCCGGAATGTCGAGGCCTCGGGCGGCGACATCGGAGGCGACCAGCAGGGGAAGCTCGCCCTTGCGGAACTGGTCCAGCGAGGCCGTGCGTGCGGACTGGTCCATGTCGCCATGAAGGGCACCGACGCTGAATCCGTGCTTCTGCAGCGATTTATAAACGACCGCGACGTCACGCTTGCGGTTGCAGAAGATGATCGCGTTCTTGAGATCCTTGGCGTCGCGCAGCAACTGCCGGAGCATTTCGCGCTTCTCGTGCGGCTCGCGGCCAACGGCGACCTGCGATTGCGTCACGGTGACGGCGGTTGACGCCGGCTTCGAGACTTCAACCTTGACCGGATTGTGCAGGAAGGTCTCGGTGATACGCCGGATTTCCGACGGCATGGTCGCCGTGAAGAACAGGGTCTGCCGGGTAAAGGGGACGAGCTTGCAGATGCGTTCGATGTCGGGGATGAAGCCCATGTCCAGCATGCGGTCCGCTTCGTCGATCACCAGCACTTCGATGCCGGTCAGCAACAGCTTGCCGCGTTCGGTATGGTCGAGCAGGCGGCCCGGAGTTGCGATCAGCACGTCGACGCCCCGGGACAGCTTGAGGTCCTGATCGCCGAACGACACGCCGCCGATCAGCAGAGCCACGTTGAGCTTCTGGCCGGCGCCGTACTTGTCAAAGTTCTCTTTGACCTGAGCGGCGAGTTCGCGGGTCGGCTCCAGGATCAGCGTGCGCGGCATCAGCGCGCGGGCACGGCCCTTTTCGAGCAGCGTGATCATCGGAAGCGTGAAGGCCGCGGTCTTGCCGGTGCCTGTCTGCGCGATGCCGAGCACGTCGCGCCGGGCGAGAACGTGGGGGATCGCTTGTTCCTGAATGGGGGTGGGGGTGGTGTAACCGGTGGCCGCAACGGCGGAGAGGACCTTGTCGGACAGGCCGAGATTGGAAAAGGACATTGAGCCTCGAGTCGAAATCGCCGTCCTGACTCTGGAAAAACTCTGTCGCGCTCACCCCGGAACGGCACGCTTTAAGGGCACGGGGAGGAGATATTTCGCCGACAGACGGCTGGTCAGGAACTCAAAATCCGATTCTGACCGCGTTGCAGCGGAACATAGGCTTGATCCCGCGAAAGTCAATGAATTTGAGGGTAAAAGCCGCGAAAAACCTTAATACGACAACGGTTTGAAGGACTTTTGACGGTTCCGGCCGGTCCGTGAACCGCCTTTCCGGTCGGGGCGACTATGACATACTGACCGCCGGAACCGGGCCTGCCCGCCGGGCGGTTTGAGGGGACAGGACATGGCAAAATACGGGTTCAGGGAGCTGCTGATCGGCGTTGCGGCGATGGTGACGGCATTTGCCGCGCCGGCCTTCGCCGAGAAGCGGGTCGCGCTGGTGATCGGCAACAACGATTATCGCAATGTGCCGCCGTTGCAGAAAGCGGTGAACGATGCGCGCGCCATGAGCGATGCGCTGAAGCAGCTCGGCTTCACAGTGCTGTTCGCCGAAAACCAGACCCGCAAGGCGTTCAGCGAAACCATGCTGGCCTTCGACAAGGCGGTCGA
>CAZQMD010000207.1:0-8983 GCA_964594185.1 uncultured Afipia sp.
ATTCTCGGCACGGTCGGTGACGTGCTCGCCGCAATAGGCTTCGGAGAAGCCCAGTTCGTCCGCCAGGATGAAGGCCTCGCGGTCCACACGCAGCGACTGTCGCCAGTCTTTGTCCAGCGGATGGATCGGCATCGTGAAAAAGCCGAGGTTCATGGCGCACTTCCCTGATTATGAGTGATTGCGCACAGAGTAGCGATTGTCGCCTATTAGAAAAATGATTATTCTTACTCTGTAGCATTAGGAAGTTTGATGGATGATTTCCCTCCGGCAGATCAGATCCTTCGTTGCAGTGTATGAAGAGGGCTCGTTCACGGCGGCAGCGAGGCGCGAGGGCGCAACCCAATCGGGCATTTCGCAGCATCTCAAACAGCTTGAGACCGAACTCGGCGCCCCTCTGTTGATCCGCGAGGGCCGCGAGGTTGAGCCGACACTCGCGGGGAAGCTCTACTATCGGGAATGTGTCGAGGTTTTGAAGAAACTCGAGGCCGCGCAGCAGAATGTCGCTGTCCATCATGTCCGCGGAGCGATCCGCGTTGGCCTGATGCCGACTTTTACCAGATCGGTGCTCGCGCCTGCGATGGACAAGTTTCTTGTCTCGGCACCCGGCTCGGAGATCAGTGTCACCGAAGCCTATTCGGGTGTGCTGACCGAGATGATCCTCAAAGGCGAACTGGATTTTGCCATTGTTCCGGCATTCGAGGGCGCAACCGGCATCTCTCATCGGCTTCTTGCGCGTGACAGGGAAATGTTGGTCACCGCGAAGCGGGGGAAGGCGACCAATCTCAAGCCGGTCAGACTGTCCGAGCTTGGTCCGTTGAAGGTGGTGCTGCCCGGCCTTCAGAACACGCGGCGCCGCAATATCGAGACATACTTTAGCGTCAACGGAGTGACCGTCGCGCAGCGGCTCGAGCTGGATGCGATGATGGGTACGCTGCAATTTGTCGCAGCGAGCGACTGGGTGGCTATTCTTCCATTTGTGATGATGGTGTCCGACCTCGATGGCGGTCATTTCGATGTGAGGCCGCTTGAAGATCCGCCGCTTTATTCAGAGTTTGTTTTGATCGAACCGGCGCGCAAGGTGATGTCGCCTGCGGCCGCCTTGTTCGCTGATATTCTGAAGATGGAGGCTGAAAAATCACGTCTCCTGTTCCAGGAGCGCGCTGGGAGGCAGCAGCTTTCGCGACGTAATGCCAAGCGCGCAACACATCGAGGATAGAATTTGTGCAGCGCGAAAATCCTCGTGGCGAACTTTTGCGGGTGCGATGCTTAACCGTCACTTTGTTTTGTCCCTGTGCTTGATTGCCTGAGATTGCCCGAAACAACTTCATTTCACCGGGCCGGTGCGACATCTGGCGCGGGGTCTCGTAATAATCGCTCGATAAACAACGCTTGACCTTTGATGTGCGGCACCGTCTAATCAATCTCGAAGCCCATCATCATAAAATGAGGCGAGGGGAGGTTGCCGGAATGAAAGCTTCGGCTTTCAGCTATACGCGTGCTTCGAGCGTCGTTGACGCATTGGAGCTGCTTGCCCGGCATGGAGATCAGGCGAAGGTTCTGTCCGGTGGGCAGAGTCTGATGCCGGCTTTGAATTTGAGGTTGTCTGCTCCGGATCTGCTGGTCGATATCGGCGCAATCGCGGAGCTGCGCGGAATTACCGTTGCGAATGGCATTCTCAGGATAGGTGCGCTGACCCGCCATGTCGACGTATTGAGGTCAGCGGATATCGCAAAGCATGCGCCGCTTCTGACCGAGGCTATCGCGCATGTGGCTCATCCGGCAATCCGCAACAAAGGCACATTTGGCGGCAGCCTTGCGCACGCCGATCCCGCTTCCGAGCTTCCGGCATGTGTCATCGCGCTCGACGCGGAAATTCTTGTACGCAGCAAGGATGGCGAGCGCCGCATTCAGGCTGCCGACTTTTTTACCGGCATCTACGAAACCTTGTTGACGCCGGAAGAACTGCTGGTTGCAGTTGAAATTCCGGTGGCGAAGCCGAACGCAATTCACTTCTTCCATGAATACGCCCGGCGCAAGGGCGATTACGCCATTGTCGGGCTGGCGGCATCCGGCATTCGCGATGGTGATGTTTTGACGGATCTTCGGCTCGGCTATTTCGCCATTGGCGAAAAGGCAACGCTTGTGGAGGCTTCCAAGCTTCTGACGGGGCGACCCGTCACTGCTGCAGTTATGACCGAGGCTCAAGCTGCGTTGGATGCGGAGCTCCATCCGCAAGAAGATCAGCAGGCCACAGCCGGAATGCGCCGTTATCTTGCGCGTCAATTGATGGCGCAGTGCGTCTCGAAGCTGCTTGAGCGTCCGGACCTTGCGGCGAGGGCGCTTGCGTGAGTGATCCGACATCCATTTCTTTGACCGTCAATGGCGAGCGCATCTCCGCGCAGGTATTGCCCCGCCTGAATCTCGCAGATTTTCTGCGCGATCATCTGGGTCTCACCGGTACGCATGTCGGTTGCGAGCATGGCGTCTGTGGCGCATGCACGGTGCGCGTCAATGGCGATATCATCCGCGGCTGTCTGTTGCTTGCGGTTCAAGCCGATGGTGCATCCGTACAAACGATCGAAGGGCTTTCGGACAGCGGTGAGATTTCCGATCTGCAGGAAGCCTTCCGTCAGCGCAACGCTCTTCAATGCGGATATTGTACGCCAGGCATGCTGATGACTGCCCAGGATATCCTGATCCAAGAGCCGCATGCGGACCGTGAACAGATCCGCGAGCATCTGTCCGGAAACTATTGCCGCTGCACCGGCTATCACGCGATTGTCGATGCGGTTCAGGCGACAGCCCGCGCGCGTTCGGAGCAGGCGTGATGAACGGCAGAGCTGACAGCAAATCCGGGCTTTCTGTGCTGGACCGTCCGAATTCCTATATTGGAAAAACCGTGCCGCGCCCGAATCTCGACCGGCTGATGCAGGGGCGGGGACAATATGTCAGCGACATGGTGTTGCCTCGCATGGCGCACGTTGTGTTCTTGCGATCTCCATATGCGCATGCAAAAATTCTGAATATCGACACGGTGGCCGCAAAGGCGATGCCTGGCGTCATTACCGTGGTCACCGGCGCGGAGCTGGCGAAAGTCATCACGCCCTGGATCGGCGTCTTGTCGCATCTCAAGGGCCTTAAGTCGGCTCCACAACACGCGATTGCAGTGGATCGTGCATGCTGGCAGGGCGAGGCTGTTGCGGCAATCATCGCAACCAGCCGCGCACTTGCCGAGGATGCTGCCGAGGCGGTGTCTGTTGACTACGAGGAACTCGTTCCGGTCACCGATATGCGTACCGCGCTGGATCCGGATACGCCGGTAATCCATTCGGTGCTCGGGGATAATCTCGCCTTCGAGCGCAATCTCGATGCCGGTGCCGTGGATCAGGCTTTCAAGGATTCCGACGAGATTGTTGAAGCCGAGTTTGTGTTTGGCCGTCATACCGGTGTGACGCTTGAGCCGCGAGCGGTTCTTGCGGACTGGAATCCCGGCGACGAGCGTCTGACTGTCTATCTGGGTACGCAGGCGCCGCACATGGTGCAGAATATCGCGGCGCTTCATCTCGGCCTCGATGAGGCGCAGGTGCGCGTGGTGTGCAAGGATGTCGGCGGTTCGTTCGGCATCAAGGTTCACATTTACGCCGACGAGATGGCGACGATGGCGCTGTCCAAGCTGCTGCGCCGTCCCATCAAGTTCGTCGCGGATCGTGTCGAGAGCTTCAACACCGACATTCACGCGCGCGACCATGTCTGCAAGGCGCGTATCGGCGTCAGCAGGAATGGGACGATCAACGCATTTGAGATCGATGACGTGACCGGCATTGGTCCGTACTCGATGTATCCGCGCACCAGCGCCATCGAAGCCAATCAGGTGGTCAATCTGGTCGGCGGTCCCTATACGACGCAGAATTATCGCGCGCGCACGCGCGTGGTGTTCCAGAACAAGAACGTCACCTGTCAATATCGCGGCGTCGGACATCCCGTTGCCTGCTCGATCACCGAAGGGCTGGTCGATCAGGCTGCCCAGCGGATCGGAATGGATCCCGTCGAAATTCGCCGGCGCAATCTGATTGCCGATGATGCGTATCCTTGCGGATCGCCGTCCGGTCTCAAGTTTGAAGCGCTGTCGCATCATGCGTCGCTCGACAAGCTGATCGCGATGATGAACTACGATGAGCTGCGTGCTGAGCAGGCGGAACTTCGCAAGCAGGGAATTTATCGCGGCATCGGCATCGCGAGTTTCATCGAGGTGACCAATCCGAGCGCGGCTTTCTATGGCGTAGGCGGCGCGCGGATTTCATCGCAGGATGGCGTTGCGGTTCGACTGGACGCGACCGGCCGCGTGATCTGCCAGACCAGTATCACGGAACAGGGGCAGGGGTCCGAATCCCTGAGCGCGCAGATCGTCGGGAGCGTGCTCGGTGTTTCCATGGAACGCGTTCGGGTGATTCTGGGCGATACGGACAACACCCCCTATGGCGGTGGGACCTGGGCGTCGCGTGGTGCTGGTATTGGCGGCGAGGCCGCGTTGCAGGCCGCGAAGGTGCTTCGAAAAAACATTCTGGATGTTGCTTCCGTCATTCTTCAGGCAAAACCGGATGACCTCGATGTTGTCAACAATGCCGTGGTCGATATCGCGGACGGGAATCCGCGCATTGAGCTGCATGAGCTCGCGCGGATCGTTTATTTCCGGCCCGACACGCTGCCGCCGGGGGTCCAACCCGAGTTGATGGCAACCCGCCATTTCGTGCCGCGCGAGTATCCGTTTGCGTTCACCAACGGAGTGCAGGCTTCGTGGCTGGAAGTTGATCCGCAGACAGGCTTCATCAAGCTTTTGAAGCACTGGGTGGTCGAAGACTGCGGCACCATCATCAATCCCCAATTGGTGGACGAACAAATTCGTGGCGGCGTTGTTCAGGGGCTCGGCGCAGCGCTGTATGAACACTGTATCTATGACGAGCGCGGACAGCTCACCAACGCCAACATGGCGGACTACCTGGTGCCGATGGCGGGCGAGATGCCGGATATCGACGTGGGACACATCGTTTCGCCCACACTGGATGGCGAGCTTGGCGCCAAGGGTGCGGGGGAAGCAGGAACCGCCGCTGCGGCTGCCGTCGTGTCCAATGGGGTGAATGATGCTCTCTCGCCCTTCAACGTCACGATTACTGAAATTCCGCTGACCCCAAAGGTCATTCTCACTGCTCTCGGACGAATCTAATCAACATCAGAAACAACATTGGAGGAATACATGGCCAAGAAGACGATCAGTTCCATTTCTCGCCGCCGCCTGCTGACAACCGCGGGTGTGGGCGCTGTACTGGCGGCCTCGCCATTCCGCATCAATCTGCTGCAGGCACAGGAAGCGACCATCAAGGTCGGGTTTCCCGTTCCTCTCACCGGTCCCTACGGCACTGAAGCGCAGGATCAGGTTCGCGCCGCTGAAGTCGCGATTGCCGAGTTCAACGAAGGTGGCGGGCTCAATGGCCGCAAGGCCGAGCTGCTCGTCCGCGACGACAAGCTAAATCCCGGTGAGGCTGCGACCCGCACGCTCGAACTGATCGAAAAGGAAAAGGTCAACTTCATCGTCGGCAGTCTGTCGGCGTCGGTTCAGCTCGCGGTGAACAATGTCACCAAGGAACGCGGGATCATCTACAATTCGATCAGCCAGTCCGACGAAATCAACGAAGCCAAGGATTTCAGCAAGTTTACCTTCCATGAAGCGCTGACACCGCACCTGACCGCTGGCGCTGTTGGCCGCTATGCATTCCCGAAATTCGGCAAGAAGGTCGCGTTCCTTACCGCGGACTATGCCTACGGCCACGAAATGGTGCGCGGCTTCCTTGAGGCCGGAAAGGCGTTCGGCATCGAGAATCTGGTCGATATCCGCCACCCGCTCGGCACCACTGACTTCTCGGCCCTGCTGCCACGTATTCAGGCGCTGAAGCCGGACATTCTCGTCATCAGCAATTTCGGCCGTGACCAGCAGATCGCGCTCAAGCAGGCGACCGACTTTGGCATGAAGAAGAGCATGAAGATCGTGGCTCCGATCCTGCTTTACACCGGCCGCATCGCCGCCGGCGCACAGGCGTTCGATGGCGTGATCGGCGGCACGTCCTATTACTGGGGCATCGAGGACAAGGTGGCGTCGGCCAAGGCCTTCAACGATCGCTTCCGCAAGATGCACGGTGGAAAGGTGCCGTCGGATTACGGTGCGCTCGGATACGCCGGTGTCAAGACCTTGCTGATGGGAGCCAAGGCCGCCGGCACCCTCGACACCGACAAGGTCATCGCTGCGGTGGAAGCGCTGAAGTACGACTACTACAAGGGTCCGGAATATTATCGCAAGTGCGATCACCAGGCCGTGCAGTCCGTTCTTATCATCGAGTCCAAGTCGGCGCCGCAAAAGGGCGACGCCGACGTCTTCAATGTGGTTGCGACCGAAGAGCCCAACGAGAAGAACCTGCGCACATGTGAAGCGCTGGGCCACAAGTCCTGAACCAACTCAACTAACGGACGCGCGTCCATCATGGGACGCGCGTCTTTTCTGGAGATACCCATGGCCGGTTTGAGTTTCGATCTGATCGCGATGCAATTGTTCACCGGTCTGGCACTCGGCGCGATCTACGTGCTGTTCGCCATCGGACTGTCGCTGATCTTCGGCATGTTGACCGTTGTGAACTTCGCGCACGGTGCTTTCTATATGGTTGGCGCCTATGTAGGGCTGTTCCTCCTCTCGCTGGGTGGAAATTTCTGGCTGTGCCTTGTCGCGGTTCCGCTGATCGTCGGCACTGTCGGCCTTGTGGTGGAGCGATTCCTGATCCGGCCGCTCTATGGCCGCGGTATCGATTATCCTCTGCTGCTGACCTTCGGCCTGAGCTACGTCATGGTCGAACTGGTCCGTATTGCCTTTGGCAAAAGCGGCTATCCTTTTGACACGCCGGAAATCCTGCAGGGCGCGGTCAATATCGGCGTCGGTTATTTCCCGCTCTATCGCCTGTTCATCATCGGTGTTGCGGCGGCGGTTCTTCTGGGTCTTTGGCTATTCCTCGAACGCACAAGCTTCGGTCTGATTATTCGCGCAGGTGCGCGCGATCCTCAGATCGTCCGTGTGCTTGGTGTGAATGTCTCACGCGTCTGGCTGTTCGTGTTCGGCATCGGCTCTGGAATTGCAGCGTTGGCGGGGCTTCTTGCAGCGCCGCTTCAGGGCGTGATCCCGGAAATGGGATCGACCATTCTTGCCGAAGCCTTTGTCGTGACCGTGGTCGGTGGGATGGGCTCGATAGGCGGTGCGGTGATCGCGGGTCTTCTGGTGGGTGTCGTCGTCAGTATGACGTCGTTGTTCGCGCCCGAGATGGCCAAGGTTTCGATTTTTGCCTTGATGGCAATTGTTCTTCTCGTCCGTCCGCAGGGCTTCTTCGGCCGTGCCGGGCTCATGAGCTAAGGCGACTAAAACCATGAATGAACTATCCCAGACTCTGGCGCAGCCAGGCGCTGCATCGGCGAGTTGGTTCGACTTCGCCAAGCGTCACCGGGCCATCCTTGCCAGCATCTTCGTGCTGGTCTTCCCCTTGGTGATGCCGTTCACCGCGCTGGCCGTGAACATCCTGATCTATGGACTCTACGCTGTCGGGTTCAATCTGCTGTTCGGGTATCTCGGACTGTTGTCATTCGGGCACGCGGCGCTGTTCGGCACTGGATCCTATCTCTGCGGCATTGCCATCGTGCATTTCGGGTTGCCGTGGTATGTGGCCGTCGTGGTGGGGATCATTGGCGGCGCGGTTATGGCCGCAGCCATCGGCGCGCTGGCAATCCGTACCCGCGGCATCTATTTCGCCATGGTGACAATGGCGCTGTCGCAATGCGTCTTCTATCTGTTCTATCAGGCCGTCGATTGGACCGGTGGCGAGAACGGGTTGCGCGGCATCAACGTCCGGACCATCGATCTGTTCGGATTCAAGTTCGACTTCATCAATCCGCTGACACGTTATTATGTCATTGCGGCCTTCGTCATCATGGCGCTGTTCGTGCTGTCGCGCATTCTGGCATCGCCGTTTGGCGCGGTGATCGAGGCCGTGCGCGAGAATGAAGCCCGGGCTCGCGCCTCAGGATACAATGTCACGCTGACGCGGCTGATCACCTTCATCCTGTCCGGTGCATTCTGTGGACTGGCCGGTGCGCTGATGGCGCTGCATCTGTCCATCGTGCCGATCGAGATTCTTCATATTGAGACCTCCGGCATGGTGGTGATGATGTCATTGCTCGGCGGGATGGGAACATTCTTCGGTCCGTTCGTCGGCGCGGCCGTCTTCCTGATGCTGGAGAATCTTGTCTCGCTCTGGACCGTTCACTGGCAATTGTTCGTCGCCGCAGTTTTCATGATCTGCGTCCTTTTCTTCCCGGCCGGAATCTGGGGAACGATCTTGAAGTGGGTCAATAAATGACGTCGGCAGACACATCCTCGCAGGTCATTCTGCGCACCACCGGCGTGAGCAAGTCGTTCGGGAAGTTCGTCGCCCTGAACAACATCTCGGCCGAGTTCTCGCGTAACGCGATCACATCCATCATCGGACCGAACGGAGCCGGCAAGAGCACCTATTTCAATCTGCTCTCAGGCGCCTTCCCCCCATCGAGCGGCAAGGTTGAGTTCGAAGGCCGCGATGTCACGAACATCGCGCAGCACGAATTCGCGCATATGGGCATCGCGAAGTCGTTCCAGATCACCAATGTGTTCCCGTTGCTGACGACGCGCGAGAACGTGCGTGTCGGGCTGCAGGCGTTTGTCTCGCGCTACAACATCTGGAAGCCGCGTGCCTATCTTCCCGGTCTCGTCGAGAAGGCCGACGCTCTGCTCGCGCAGGGAGGGCTATGGGATCGGCGTGAGCGGCTGGCAAAGGAGCTCGCACACGGCGAACAACGCGCGCTTGAGATCGGCATGGCCCTGGCGGCCAATCCTCGGCTGTTACTGCTCGACGAGCCGACC